>NZ_JBEYVJ010000134.1:0-19312 GCF_040643935.1 Kitasatospora sp. NPDC047058
TCCGGCTTCGAACTCCTCACCCAGGGCACCCGGATGCGGATACTCGGTCATGGAGCCGGGCATGCGGCCCAGCGCGGCGTCGGCGGCGGCGAAGCAGGTGAGGGCGGCGCGGCGCAGCCCGGGGTCGGCGACTGCCAAGGTGGCGGCGCGGCGCCAGGCGTCGCTGCGCGGCGGGCGCGGGCCTTCGGCGCACTCCAGCGGCTCCAGCGCGGCGAGCGCGGCGTCGGCGGCCACCGGGTCGTCCAGCAGGGCGGTGACCAGGGCGGCGGGGACGATCCAGCCGTCGCCGGGCTGGGCGTCGATCATCCGCAGCTCCAGGTGTCCGCGCGGGCGGACCGGCGGGAACAGCGTGGTGCGGTGGTAGTCAAGGTCCGCCAGGGTGGGCGGGCGCTCGCCGGCGCCGCGCAGCCAGTCGGCGAAGGTCATCCCGGCCGGCGCGGTCCACGGCCGCCCGTCGGGGCGGCGGATGCAGAGCACCTCGGCGTCCAGCACGTACCGGCTCCAGGCCTCGCGCGGGTCGCCGTGGTCCGGGCCCGGCGCGAGCGTGCGGGTGGGATCCATCCGGGACCAGACGGTCTGCCGGGTGGACCGGTGGCCGGTCGGCTTCCCGTCCAGCAGCGGGGAGTTGGCGAAGGCGGCGACCAGCACCGGGCCGAGCCGGTGGGCCAGCTGCCAGCGGCGGGCCAGCGTGTGCGGGCTGCCCGCGGCGCCGCCCTTCCCGCTGCCGGGGCCGGTGCCGCTGCCCAGGCCGCCGTCCAGGCCGGCGTCCAGGCAGACCTGGACGGAGGCGGTGCCGGTCATCATGATCCGGCCCCACGGGCCGGCCGAGTCGAAGAACCGCTCCATCGCCAGATAGCGCGGGTGGTCCAGCACCATCCGGCGCGGACGGGCCAGCGGGTCGGTGCCGGTGCCGGTGAGTCGCAGGCCCTGGGCGGCGAAGGCGGCCCGCAGGGCGGCGAGGTCGCGTCGGGTGTCGTCGACGCAGGCGACCAGTCCTTCGGCGGGCGGGGAGCTGAGCTCGACCTGTCCGCCGGGTTCGAGGGTGAGGCGGGCCCCGGAGGGGAGCGACGTCCCGTCCGGACCGCCGAGGGGCAGTGCGTCCAGTGCGGCGTGCAGCCGCTCCGGTAGGACGGGGGTGCCGGGACATCGGTCGTCGTGGACGAACCACTCGACCTCGACACCCACCAGCCGGGGCGGCCCGATCTTGAAACAGACGCCGGACACGTGGCTGCGCGCGGCGGACTCGGTCAGCGGTGTCACCCCGCCGGACGGCGGTCCCGCGCTGGGCCGGGCGGTCGGGCTGGTCGGTCGAACGGGTATCACCGGACTCACCATCCTCGGGATCACGATTGCGGCCCGGTCTACCTTGCCCAGTCTGCTACGGACCATGCCGGGGCGCTCCGCAAACATCTTGTGAAGAGGTGTGTTCGCAGGTCAGGGGCGGTGCAAACGGGTGACGGCGGCGGCGCCGGCCCCGCGGAGCCGCTCCAGCACCGCCGCCAGCACCGGGGTCGGCAGCGCGTAGTTGAGCCGCAGCGAACCGCGTCCGCCCGGCCCGAAATCGGCCCCGTCCGAGGCCTCCAGGCCGTACCGCTCCAGCAGCGCCGCCCGCGCACCGTCCGGCGGCAGACCGAGCGCGGCGGCGTCCACCCAGAGCAGGTACGAGGCCTCGGGCACGGACCGCACGGCGCCGCCGAGCAGAGCGGTCAGCCGGTCCCGCGCGGCCGCCAGGTGCGCCAGCAGCGCGTCCAGCCACGGGCCGCCCTCGCGCAGCGCCGCCTGCTGGACCACCTGCTCCAGCAGCCCGCCCTCCCACAGTCCGTAGCCGGCCATCACGTCGGCCAGCCGCTCCCGCAGGGCGGCGTCCGGGACGAGCGCGAAGCAGCTCGGGATGCCGGAGGTGTTGAAGGTCTTGCCGACGGAGTTGAGCGTGACCGTCCGCGCCCGGTGCCTGCCCGCCACGGCGACCGCCACCGGGTGCCGGTGGCCGGGGTGGGTGAGGTCGCCGTGCACCTCGTCCGAGACCAGCACCGCCCCGGCCCGCGCCGCCACCTCGGCGAGCGCGGACACCTCAGCCTCCGACCACACCCGCCCGGACGGGTTGTGCGGACTGCTCAGCAGCACCGCGCCGTCCCGGCACCCGGCGAACGCCGCCACCGGCAGCCGGTAGCCGGCGCCGTCCCGGGCCAGCGGCACCTCCCGGTACGGCAGGCCGGCGGCCCGGCAGAGCTGGGCGAAGCCGCCCCACTCGGGCGTCGGGAACAGCACCTCGCCGGCCGGGCGCACCGCCTCCAGCAGCAGCCGGACGGCGGTCCGCGGCCCGAACGGCAGCAGCAGCACCCACGCCGGGTCCACCTCCACCCCGTGCCGCTCCCGGTACCACCGCGCCACCAGCTCCCGCCCGGCCGGATCGCACACCGTGTACCCGTACGCGCGGTGCCGCGCCCGCCGCTCCAGCGCCCGTGCGACGGTCGGCGGCCCGGGCAGGTCCATGTCGGCCAGGCCCATCGGGATCACCCCGCCCGCCCCGCCGCCGGCCCGGGCCCACTTGCTGCTCCCGGTGCCGCTGCGGTCGAAGGGCCGGTCGAAGGCCTGGTCGAAGGGCCGGTCGAACCCGGGGCCGGAGTTCTCCGGCGTGTCGGGGCGGTCGGGCTGGTCGGGCGGGGCGATCACGGTGGTGGCCTCCCGGTGCGGCGGCGGGCGAGGGACGTCCGCAGGCACGCTAACGTCCCGGCCGGCACCGGGGGGAGAGAATCACCAGCCGTGTCGGCGGTTCCAGGAGTTGACGCTCAGCGCGTAGAGGACGTTGCCGAGGCCGGCGGTGAACAGGAACAGCACCACGTGGACCGCCGCGGACTGGCGGCGGCGCGGCGGACGGCCGGCGGTGACGGCAGCCGCCGCGGCCGCGCTCGCGCTCGACGCTGCGGAGTTGTTGATGACGATCTGCGGGGGCGCCGCGGCGGCAGCAGCCTGCTGACCCGCCACCTGGGCCCGCAGGGCGACGAGTTCGGCGTCCTTCTGCCGGGCCTCCTGTTCCGAGAGCCGTGCCCGCAGGGCGGCGATCTCCTCATCGCGGTGGTCGGGCTGCGGGGTGGTCGGCTCGGTGGTGTCGGCCGGGGTCTCGGGCGTGGTCATGGCGACCGGCCGAGGTGGCGCCCCGTGACCGGCCGCATCGGACGATCACCCGAACCGTGGCACCCGGAGCCGGTACCGCACTGGACGATGATCATCCGTCCGGCGCCCCCTCCGGGGACGGTCCTGAGACGGGAGCGCACCGCCGCCGCGCCGCGTCGTACGCTGCGGCCTCGGCCGGGTGACGGCACACGGCACCGGCCAGGGCGTACGACGCGGCGCTCGGCACGGAGCGTTCGACGGGGAGGGCGAAGCGGATCATGGTGACGACGGCGAGTGACCCGGTGACCGGAACGGGCCAGGACCAGGAGGTCACCCTCTTCGTGGCCCGCCGGGTGGAAGCCGGCTACGAGGAGGCGTTCGAGGTCTGGGCGAAGGAGATCCTGGCCGCGGCCGCCGCGCACGAGGGCAACCTCGGCACCGGACTGCTGCGCCCGGCCGGCCCGGACGACCCCTGGCACCTGCTGATCCACTTCCGCGACGGCGAGGCGTTCCGCTCCTGGCAGGCGTCGCCCGCCCGGGCGGCCTGCTTCGCGGCGGCGGACGGCCACCACCACGAGGTGCACCGGCACGAGATCCTCGGGATGGAGGGCTGGTTCGCCACCACCAAGGCGGCCGCGCCGAAGGGCCGCCCGCCGGTGCGCTGGAAGATGGCCGTCGCCTCGACGATCGCGATCGCCCCGCTCACCGTCACCGCGAGCCTCCTGCTCAACCCGCACCTGGCCGGCCTGCCGACGGCCGTCCGGCCGCTCGTCACCGCGCCGCTCATCAGCGCGCTGATGACGTACGCGGCGCTGCCGGTGGTCACCCGGCTGCTACGGCGGTGGCTCTTCCCCCGGTGACGGTCGGCCGATGACCGGGCGGGACCAGGCGGGACCGGCCCCGGGTCGTACGTCTCCGGTCCCGCCTTTTCCGCGGCTCAGGGCCGATTGACCGCGGCCGGGGGCTGCGACGGATCATTTCCCTGTCGGGTCGTCGTGTGCGGGATCGTCGGGAGGGCCGGCTGCGCATGTGGGGTAAATGGATCGGCTGCAGCGTGCCGGGCGGGCGCCGGGGACGGTTCTCCGCCGCCCAGGGTGCCTGGTCGGTGATCAGCGACCAGCACGGCCTGGCCGGGCAGGTGGGTGGCTGGGATCCCGCCACCGGCCGCGCCTGTCTCCTGGGCCTGTGGGACGACGCGGACGCGTACGGGCGGTTCATGCGCGAGCGGCACGATGCCGTGGTCGCCGAGACCCGGCAGGGTGAGATCTGCACCGCGATCGAGACCGCCACCGGTGCCGTCGTCCTCGAAATGACCGGTGACGCCGGCGGTCTGCCCCGTGCGCTCGAAGCCGCCGCGCTGCTGCGCGTCGCCGACTGCCGCCTGCGGCCCGGCGTCGAGGAACACTTCCTCGACGTGCAGCGACGGGTGTGGGCGCCGGGCATGGCGGAGGCCGGCGGGATGCTCGGCGGCGTCGTCATCCGGTTCGACGCGCACCGATACCTGGTTGCCACCCTGTGGTCCGGAGCCGCCGCTCACGCGCACTACTCTGCGGAACACCTGCCGGCCCTGCGGGAGCGTGCTGCGCCGGAGGCGGACGTCCTTTCGGTGGCCGGCCACGTGCTGCCGCTGGAGACGGCCTGGCGCGTCCTGCCCCGCCGGGCAGCTGAGGGCTGACAGCCGACAGCCGACGGCTGACAGATAACAGACGACAGATGACAACTAACAGATGTTGAAATCTGTCAGCTGTCAGTTGTCCGCCGTCAGGTACGCCGCCAGCCCCCGCCGGCCCCGCCGCATCATCACGGCGTGGTTGGCGCGGAAGACCAGGTGCAGGGGGAGGGCGAGGCGGCGCAGCAACGGCTTGCCGGGGCGGGTGTCCTCCTCGAAGAGTGCGCGGCTGCCGGTGCCGTCCGCGGAGACCGTCCAGCGGGACCAGCCGGTGAGGTCCCCGTGCATGGCGACCTCCAGGACGCCGGCCACCGGATCCCGCCGCACCGCCTCCAGCCCGATCACCAGCCGGTACGGCAGCAGCGCACGCACCACCACCTCGCCGGAACCGCCGCCGCCGCCATCGCCGCTGCCGTACCCGGAGCCGTCACCGGATCCGCCGCCGGCTCCCGCGCCCGTGTCCCGGGCCGCGAGGATCTCCGGCCACCAGAGCGGGTAGTGCCGCACGTCCTCGAGTGCCGCGTACACGGCGGCCGGTGGCGCGGGCAGGCGCCAGGTGTCGCGGAACCGGTAGTGGTTGGGGTCCACGCCCCGCACCCTACTCCGGCTCGGCCAGCGTGAACGCCGTGTTGACCAGGGCGACGTGGCTGAACGCCTGCGGGGTGTTGCCGAGTTGACGGCGGGCGCGCGGGTCCCACTGCTCGGAGAGCAGGCCGAGGTCGTTGGCGAGCCCGACCACCCGGGCGAACAGCTCGTGGGCCTCGGACCGGCGCCCGGTGGCGGCGAGCGCGTCGGCGAGCCAGAACGAGCAGGCCAGGAAGGCGCCTTCGCCGCCGGGCAGGCCGTCGGTGCGCTGGTGGGCCTGGTAGCGGCGGACCAGGCCGCCGTGGTCGAGACCGTCCCGGACGGCGTCGACGGTGCGGACCACCCGTGGGTCGTCCGGCGGCAGGAAGCCGCTCTTGACCACGAACAGGGTCGCCGCGTCCAGCCCCTGGCCGCCGTAGTGCTGGACGAAGACGCCGCGCCGCCGGTCGTAGCCGTTCGCGCAGACGTCGGCGTGGACGGCGTCGCGCATCGCCCGCCAGCGGTCGACGGGGGCGGGCAGGCCGGTGGCCTCGGCGAGCCGGACGGCGCGGTCGGCGGCGACCCAGGACATCACCTTGGAGTGCACGAAGTGCCGCCGCCCGCCGCGGACTTCCCACAGTCCCTCGTCGGGTTCCTGCCAGTGCCGCTCCAGGTACGCCATGAGGGCCCGCAGCAGCGTCCAGACGTGCCGTTCCATCGGCAGGCCGGCCAGCAGGGCGAGGTGCAGGGTGTCCACCACCTCGCCGTAGACGTCGAGTTGGAGCTGGTCGACGGCGGCGTTGCCGAACCGGACCGGCCGGGAGTCCTCGTAGCCGGGCAGCCAGTCGGCGACGGTCTCGCCGAGGACGCGCTCGCCGGCGACGCCGTACACGGTCTGCAGGTCGCCGGGGTCGCCGGCGATGGCGCGCAGCAACCAGCGGCGCCAGGCGGCGGCCTCCTCGCGGAAGCCCCCGCGGAGCAGGGCGGAGAGGGTCATCGAGGAGTCGCGCAGCCAGCAGAAGCGGTAGTCCCAGTTGCGCATCCCGCCGATCCGTTCGGGCAGCGAGGCGGTGGGCGCGGCGACGATCCCGCCGGTGGGCGCGTAGGCGAGCGCCTTGAGGGTGATCAGCGAGCGCAGGACGGCGTCCTGCCACTCGCCGCGGTAGCGGCAGCCGTCCGCCCAGTGCTGCCAGTCACGGAGGGCGGCGAGCAGGGCCGCCTCGGGGTCGGTGCGCGGGGTGGTGGGCAGGTGGGACGGCTGCCAGGTGAGTACGAAGGCGATGCGGTGGCCGGCGGTGACGGTGAAGTCGGAGGCGGTGACGCCGTCCACCCCGTAGGTGTGCACCCCGGGCGGGACGCGCAGCCACGCGGAGTCGGGCCCGGCGACCGCGACCCGGTGGCGGCCGGTGCGGCGGACCCAGGGCTCGATCCGGCCGTAGTTGAAGCGCAGCCGCAGTTCACCGCGGATCGGGACGGTGCCGTCGAGGCCCTCGACGATCCGGATCAGCTGCGGGGTGCGCCGGCCGTCCTGTCCGCGCTGCGGCATGAAGTCGGTGATCCGTACCGAGCCGTCGGGTGTCTGCCAGTCGGTTTCGAGGACGAGGCTGTCGCCGAGGTACCGGCGGGTGGTGCACTGCGTGGCGCCGACCGGGGCGAGCCGCCAGGCGCCGTGCTGCCGGTCGCCGAGCAGGCCGGCGAAGCAGCTGGGGGAGTCGAACCTCGGCAGGCACAGCCAGTCGACCGACCCGTCCCGGCCCACCAGGGCGGCGGTCTGCAGGTCGCCGATCAGGGCGTAGTCCTCGATGCGTCCGGCCATCAGCACCATTCTCGGCCGTCACGGCTCCCTCGGCAGATCGGCCGCGCACCCGGCGGAACGGCCATGTACCCGCCGGGGCGTCCGCGGGACGGGAGAACTCCGCTTGCATGCGTTCGGCGTGCAAGGGAGGATCTTTTGTGCTTGTAGTCTCATCAGTCGCAGCGGTCCCTCCAGACGGCTGGCTTCCCGGAACCGGAGCGAAGGAGTCCTCAGGATGCGGCGACCGAACTGGGTACCGGAGGGCACGGACCTGGACAAACCGAACGCCGCGCGGGTCTACGACTACTACCTCGGAGGTTCGCACAACTTCGAGGTCGACCGGGAGATGGCCCGCAAGGCGATAGCCCTGTGGCCGGAGCTGCCCCAGATCATGCGCTCCAACCGCGCCTTCCTGCGCCGCGCCGTGCAGTTCGTCGCCGAACGGGGCATCACCCGCTTCCTGGACATCGGCTCCGGCATCCCCACCTTCGGCGCCGTGCACGAGGTCGCCCGGGAGATCCGCCCCGAGGCCGAGGTCGTCTACGTGGACCGCGACCCGGTGGCCGTCGCGCACAGCCGCCTGCTGCTGCAGGACGACCCGAAGAGTTCCGTCGTCCGGGCGGACGTGCGCGACATCGACGACCTGCTGTCCCGCCCCGAGGTGACCGCCCTGCTGGCGGCCGGGGAGCCGGTCGCCGTGCTGCTGGTCGCCGTCCTGCACTTCGTCAGCGACTCCGAGGACCCGTGGAAGCTGGTCGCGGTGCTGCACGACGCACTCCCGCCGGGCAGCGCGCTGGTCCTCTCGCACGCCTCCCTGGAGGGCCGCCCGGACCAGGCCGAGGACCACCAGAAGCTCTACCGGATGACGCCCACTCCGCTGACCATGCGCACCCACGAGCAGATCACCGCGATGTTCGCGGGCTTCGAGCTGGTCGAGCCCGGCGTCGTCTACCTGCCGCAGTGGCGGCCCGACCAGCCGGAGGCCGTCGGCCAGCACCCCGAGCGGATGACCGGGGTGGCGGGCGTTGGGTTCCGTCCGTGAGCGAAGCGCCGGTGCCGAGCAGCGCCGATCGGTTCCACGAGGACTGGGCGCGGCTGCTCTCCGGTGACCACGGCACGGCGGTCCACCCCGGCCTGCTCGGCAGGCTGGTCTCCAGGACCGCCGCGCTGCTCCACCGCGCGCAGCAGGAGCAGCCGTTCGAGCCGCACCTGGCGGCCGAGGCCGGCGCCGAGCTCGTCGACGCGCACTTCACCGACCCGGTGGTGCTGGCGCGCGCCGTCGAGCTGCTCCAGGAGCAGCCGGTGACCGACGACCGCGGGCCCGCGCTCTGCGGCGCCTTCGCGGCCGGCTGGGCGGCCGCACTGCGCGAGCGCACCCTGCGTGAGCAGGAGGCCATCCGCACCGCCGCCGACGTGGCCCGCAAGGAGGCCGAACGGGCCCTGCGGGCCTCCGAGGCCCGGTTCCGCGCCCTGTTCGAGAGCGCGGCGATCGGCATCGGCATCGGCGACACCGACGGCAACATCCTCGCCGTCAACAAGGCGCTCCAGGAGCTGTTCGGGGCCGGGCCCGAGGCCATGCAGGGCCGCCGGGTCGGCGACCTCGTCCACCCCGAGGACACGCCCGGCGTCTGGGAGGCGTACGAGGAGCTGATCAGCGGCAAGCGGGAGTACTTCCAGTTCGACAAGCCGTACTACCGGGCGGACGGCGAGGTGGTCTGGACCCACCTGACGGTCTCGCTGATCCGCGACGACGACGGCCGCCCGCAGTACCAGGTGGCGATGCTGGAGGACATCACCGACCGCTACCGGCTGCAGGAGCGGCTGCGCCACCAGGCCACCCACGACCCGCTGACCGGCCTGCCCAACCGCGCGGCCTTCTTCGAGCGGCTGGAGAAGCTCTTCGAGGAGCCGGAACCGGGCGCCCGGTTCGGCCTCTGCTACGTCGACCTCGACGGCTTCAAGGTGGTCAACGACAGCCTCGGCCACGACACCGGCGACCAGCTGCTCTCCGCCGTCGCGGCCCGGCTGAAGGCCGCGCTCACCCCGCTCGGCCACCTGGTCGCCCGGCTCGGCGGCGACGAGTTCGTGGTGCTGCTGGAGAACTGCCGCGGCGAGCAGGAGGCCGTCGCGGCCGCCAAGACCGTGCTGAAGGCGCTGGCCGGGCCGGTCCTGATCGGCGATCACAAGCTCGCCGTCGGCGCCAGCGTGGGCGTGCTGGAACGGCGGGTCTCCACCACCACGCCGGGCGCCGCCGTCCGTGCCGCCGACCTGACGCTGTACCGGGCCAAGGAGGCCGGGCGCGGCCGCTGGACGCTCTTCGACCCCAAGGAGAACGCCCGCGCGGTCAGCCGCTACGCGGTCTCGGTCCGGATGCCGGCCGCCCTCGACCGCGGCGAGTTCTTCATCGACTACCAGCCGCTGTACGCGCTGGCCGACGGCCGGCTGGCCGCCGTCGAGGCGCTGGTGCGCTGGCGCCACCCGCAGCTCGGCGTGCTCGGCCCGGACGAGTTCGTCACCACCGCCGAGGAGACCGGCCTGATCATGCCGCTCGGCCGCTGGGTGCTGGAGCAGGCCTGCGGCCAGGCGGCGGACTGGATCAAGCGGTTCGGCGACGAAGCGCCGCAGCTGAACGTCAATCTGGCGGTCCGTCAGGCCCGCAACGCCGCCCTGGTGACCGACCTCGGGCGGATCCTGGACACCACCGGCCTGGACCCGGCCCGGCTCCAGCTGGAGATCACCGAGTCCACCGTGGTCGGCCCCGAGGACGAGGCGCTGCGGACCCTGCACGGGCTGGTCGGCCAGGGCGTCTCGCTCGCCGTGGACGACTTCGGCACCGGCTGGTCCAACCTGGCCTACCTGCGCGACCTGCCGGTCTCCGGCCTGAAGATCGCCGGCTCGTTCGTCGGCGACCTGCACGACCCGGCCAAGGACGAGGAGACGGGGTGGCGGATCGTCAGCGGCCTGGTCTCGATGGCGCATGCGCTGGGCCTGACCGTCACCGCCGAGGGTGTGGAGACCCGCAAGGACGCCGAGCGGCTGCGCGCCATCGGCTGCGACTGGGCGCAGGGCTGGCACTTCGGCCGCCCGGTGCGGCCCGCCGAGATCGCCCGCCGGATCGCCGAGGAGCCGGAAGGCCGCCCGGTCGGCCGCTGACGGCGCCACGGGCGCTGATGACGGCGCTACGGCCGCTGACGGCGGCGCTACGGCCGCTGACGGCGCCTACACCGCCCTGGCCTGACGCTGCCCTGTGCCGATGCCCGGCACGGGGACCGGTCAAGGGCCCGACGGCGGCCCCCAAAGGTCCGACGGGGGCTATGCCGAATCGGGCATAAGAAACAATTCCCCACAAACCTCTTGACGTGACGCAGGTCACCTGGGCACGATGAGGCCCTGGCACACCCCGCACCCCGGTGCGGGAAGCACATTGGCCAGTTCGACAGACCGGGCGCTCCGGCGCCCGAGCGAGAGCCGGCGGCGCGCACCCCCTTCGGCCGCGAGAGTCGCTCTCCAGCTTTCGGCAGTCCCCTCCGGGGACTTCCCTACCGGGGCCCCGCCCCCGCGCATCCGTCGCGCGCCGGGCCCGCCCCGTCACACCAGGGGCCGCGCCCTGCCCGGCGCCGCCCGCCGCCTCCCTCCGAGAGGCCGTCCTCGATGAGCACCACCCTGCCCAACCACGTCGTTCCGCACCCGGAGCCGAACGGCCGGCCGATGCGCCGCGCCGAGGACCGGGCTCCCGCCCGGCGGCCGATGCGCCGGGCCGGGGACGGCGTCCCCAGCAAGCACAGCGTGACGCTGGTCGTGCCCGCGCAGAACGAGGCCCGGAACATCCCCTGGGTGTTCGAGCAGATCCCGCGCTGCGTCGACGAGGTCATCCTGGTGGACGGCTCGTCCAGCGACGCCACCGTCCCGATGGCCCGGCACTGCCTGCCGACCGTCCGCAGCGTCCCGCAGCGCGGGCCCGGCAAGGGCACCGCCCTGCGCACCGGCTTCGCCGCCGCCTCCGGCGAGTACATCGTCATGATGGACGCCGACGGCTCCATGTGGCCCGGCGAGATCCCGAACTTCCTCCACTTCCTCGACCACGGCTACGACTTCGTCAAGGGCTCCCGGTGCATCGCCGGCGGCGGCTCGCTGGACTTCACCCGGGTCCGCTCGCTCGGCAACCGCGTCCTGCTGACCGTGGTCAACCACCTGTACGACGCACACCTCACCGACCTGTGCTACGGCTACTGTGCCTTCCGCCGCTCCTTCCTGGACGCGCTCGACCTGCAGTCGACCGGCTTCGAGATCGAGGCCGAGATGATCGCGCACGCGCTGCGCTCCGGACTGCGGATCGCCGAGGTGCCGAGCCTGGAACTCCCCCGCCGCAGCGGTCGATCCCACCTGCACGCCATCTCCGACGGCCGCCGGGTGCTGAGGACCCTGATCTCCGAGCGTCCCGGCGCCCGGGCCTCGGCGGCCCCTACCGCGGAGGAGCGATGATGAATGGCTCCGACCGGCGCACCGCAGCTGCCTGTCCGCGCCCTGCCGCCCGCGACTCGCTCTACACCCCCGTCTGTGTCGTCGACCTGGACCTGGACGACCCGAGCGGGCTGCGCCCGCCGGGCGGTCTCGGTGCCGTCGACCCGGTCGGTCGCGTGTTGGCGTTGGTGCGGCTGCACGGACACCCGCTCGGCTTGGTCACGGCCACCGGAACCGCCGGCGACACCGCCGCGCTGCGCCGGGCGCTGGTCGACGCCGCCCACCGGGAACTCCCCGTTCCCGCTCTGTCCACCGCGACACCCGCGGCGCGTCCTGGTCGGGTCGGACGCGCCCGGGTGCCTGCGGGCAGCCCGACGGTCAGCGTGATCGTCTGCACCCGGGACCGGGACGCGCTGCTCCCGCGCTGCCTGGACTCCCTGGTGCGGATCGGGCCCCCCGTCACCGAGGTGATCCTGGTGGACAACGCCCCCAGGGACGACAGCACCGAGAAGCTGGTCCGGTCCCGCTACGGGGACCTCGTCCGGTACGTGCGGGAGCCCCTGCCGGGCCTGGCCCGGGCCCGCAACCGCGGGCTCGCAGCCGCCCGCGGCGAGATCTGCGCCTTCACGGACGACGACGCCATCGCCGACTCCCGCTGGGTGACCGCCCTGGTGGAGGCCTTCCAGTCGGACGACCGGATCGGCTGCGTGACCGGCCTGGTGCTGGCCGCCGAGCTCGACACCGAGGCGCAGTTCGTCCTGGAGCAGTACAACGGTCCCACCCGCGGCTTCGCCGCCCGGAGCTGGTCGCTCCGGGAACCGCTGGACGACCCGCTGGTCCGCTTCTCCACCGGCCGCTTCGGCATGGGGGCCAACATGGCGTTCCGCACCGACGTCATCCGCGCCGTCGGCGGCTTCGACCCGGCCACCGGCACCGGCACGCCCTCCCGCGGCGGCGAGGACCTGCTCTCCTTCCAGCAGGTGCTGACCGCGGGGCACACCGTGGCCTACCAGCCCGACGCGATCATCTGGCACCGGCACCGGCGGACCATGGAGGCGCTCGCCACCCAGGTGAGCGGCTTCGGGGTCGGCTTCGGCGCGTACCTGGCGGCGGCGGTCTCCCACCGGCCGGCCCTGCTCGCCGAGCTCGTCCGGCGGCTGCCCTACGGCGTGTGGCGGTGGCACGTCACCCACCAGGTGGGCCCCCGGACCGGTCCGGTCGACGGCGACACCCTGCGGATGCTCCGGAAGCTGGAGCGCCGCGGACTGCTGTACGGCCCGTTCTGCTACCTGTACACCGTCTGGCAGCAGCGCCGCCCCGGGGGCGGGCGTCCGGCCGGGCACCCGGTCGGACGCCCGGCCGGACACCGGACTGGAGGCCAGCCGTCATGACTGCCCCGATCACCCTGCCACCCGCGCCCGTCGAGGTCGCCGAGCTGGACCTGGAACGCCCGGGCGAGCTGCACCGCCCCGGCCGGGGCGAGGTGTTCTCCCCGCGCGGCCGGGTCCTGGCACTGATCCGCCACCACGGGCAGCCGCTCGGCCTGGTGACCGCCGAGGCCGCCTCCGGCGATCCGGACGCCCTGTGCCGGGCCCTGACCGCCGCGGCGGCCCGCGACCTGGACCTCGACCCCGACCTGGACCCCGGCCTGGACCTGGACCTGGACCCCGACCTGGGCCTCGACCGCGACCTGCCCGGGCCGCACCCCGGCCGGCGGCCCGACACCCCGCTGGTGAGCGTCGTCGTCTGCACGCACGACCGCGCCGACCTGCTCCCGCGCTCCCTCGACGCCCTCCTGGCCGGCACCTACCGGCACACCGAGGTCATCGTGGTCGACAACGCCCCCTCGGACCGCGCCACCGAACTGCTCGTCCGGCTCCGCTACCCCGGCCGGGTCCGCTACCTGCGCGAGCCGGTGCCCGGCCTGGCCCGGGCCCGCAACCGCGGCCTGGCCGTGGCCCGCGGCGAGATCTGCGCCTTCGCCGACGACGACCTCCTGATCGACGCCGGATGGGCGGCCGCCATGGTCGACGGCTTCCGCTCGGACCCGAGGGTGGGCTGCGTGACCGGGCTGGTCCTGCCCGCCGAACTCGACACCCGGGCGCAGATCGCCCTGGAACGCTACTGCGGCTACGCCAAGGGCTTCACCGTCCGCAGCTGGTCGCTCCGCGAACCCACCGACGACCCGCTCTTCCCCTTCGCCACCGGCCGGCTCGGCACCGGGGCCAACATGGCCTTCCGCACCGGCCTGCTCCGCTCGCTCGGCGGCTTCGACCCCGCCACCAGCACCGGAACCCCGGCGCGCGGGGGAGAGGACCTGCTCTCCTTCCTCCAGGTCCTCACCTCCGGTCACACCGTGGTGTACCGGCCGGACGCCCTCGTCTGGCACCCCCACCGCCGCTCCATGGAGGCGCTGACCACCCAGGTCTTCGGCTTCGGCGTCGGCTTCGGCGCCTACCTGACGGCCGCCACCCGGCACCAGCCGCGCCTGCTGGCCGCCCTGCTCGCCCGGGTGCCGCGCGGCGTCCGGCAGACCCTCCGCCGGGGCACCCCGTCCGGAGACCGCCGCGACCCGCTGATGGCTCACCTCGGGCGGCTGGAACTCCTCGGCCTGCTCTACGGGCCGCTCTGCTACGTGCGCAGCGTCCGGGCGCAGCACCGGGCCGACTCCCCGACGAGGCCGTGATGTCCATCCTCGACCACACCCGGTCCAAGCGGAGGGCGGCGGCCGCCCGGCCGTGCTCCTGCCCGGTGGCGCTCCCCTGCGAGTGCTCCTACCCCGCCCTGCTGCGCGCCCGGGCCAGGGCGGCGACCGAGCGCCTGCGCGCGGACTCCCTGATGCACAACGGCCACGTGCTGGCCGCGAGTTCGATCGTCGCGGCCGGGCTCGGCGCGTTCTTCTGGATCCTCGCCACCCGGTACTACAGCGTCGAGACCGTCGGCCGGAGCTACGCCGCCCTGTCCGCCGCGATGTTCCTGGCCACGCTCGGCAGCCTCAACCTCGGGGACGCCCTGGTGCGGTTCGTCCCCGCCGCCGGCCGGCACACCCGGCCCCTGGTGCTGCGGTGCTACACGATCAGCGCCGGCTGCAGCGCCCTCGTCGCGATCGGCTTCCTGCTGCTGATCCCGGTGGTCGCCCCCAACCTGCGCTACCTGCACTCCCCGGTGCTCGCGGTCTCCTTCGTCGCGGCCACCGCCGGCTACGCGATCTTCGTCCTCCAGGACGGCGCGCTCACCGGCACGCGCCGCACCGGCTGGGTGCTCGGCGAGAACGCCGTCTTCGCCGTCGCCAAGGCCGTGCTGCTCGCGACCTGCGCGGCGCTGGCCGTCGGCACCGGCATCCTGGTCGCCTGGGCGGTGGCCATGGTCGTCTCGATCGCCCTGGCCAACGTCGTGCTGTTCCGCCGGGCCGTGCCGGTCCACGCGGCGGCCGGCGACGCCGACGCCGAACCGCCCCAGCGGGTCCTGCGCTGGGCCGGCGCCGACTACCTCGGCAACCTCTTCAGCTTCGCGAGTTACAGCGCCGTCCCGCTGATCGTGCTGGCCCAGCTCGGCCCGGAGGGCAGCGCCTACTACTCGCTGGCGTTCGTCATCGCCTCCACGCTCTTCGTCGCGACGTTCAGCATGGGCCACTCCCTGGTGGTCGAGGGCGCCCGCGACCCGCAGCGGCTCGCCGAGTACGCCCGGCGCATGCTGCGCCACACCGGGCTGCTGCTGTCCGGCGCCGTCCTGGTGATCGTGGTCTGCGCCCGGTGGATCCTGGGCGTCTTCGGTCCCCAGTACGCCGAGCACGGCACCGCGGTGCTGCGCCTGCTCGCGCTGTGCGCGCTGCCGATCGCGGTCACCAACGTGGTCATCCAGGTGGCCCGGGTCCGCCGGGCACTGCCCTGGATGGTCGGGGTGCGGATGGCCTCCGCCACGATGATCATCACGCTGGTCGCCCTGCTGCTGCCGCGCTACGGCCTGGTCGGAGTCGGTCTCGCCTGGGTGGTCTCCGAGTACACGCTGGCGGCCTTCCTGCTCCTCGTCCTGCGCCGCTGGCTCGGGACCATGGAGGCCGCGGAGGGCGACGAGGGCGACGAGGGCGACGAGGGCGACGAGGCCGGCGAGGCCGGGGGAGCCGTGGAGGCTGTGGAAGGAGGCCAGGGCGATGACCACTGACCAGCCCTTCGACCGGGTGCACGACCGGACGCTCCCCGCGACCCCCGCCACGCCCGCCACGCCGGCGACCCCCGTGCCCGACTCCGGGACCCCCGCACCCGACTCCGGGACCCCCGCGCCGAGCCTGACCGTGGTGATCTGCGCCTACACCGTCGAGCGCTGGGACGACCTGCGCGCCGCCGTCGCCTCGGTCCGCGCCCAGCACCGCCCGCCCGCCGAGACGCTGCTGGTCGTCGACCACTGCCCCGAACTGCTCCGCCTCGCCCGCGAGCAGCTGTCCGCCGGCCTGCGGATCCTGCCCAACAGCCGCCGCCGCGGCCTCTCCGGCGCCCGCAACACCGCCCTGGCCGCGGCCCGCGGCGAGCTGATCGCCTTCCTGGACGACGACGCCACCGCCGACCCCGCCTGGACCGAACGCCTGCTGGCCGGCTACCGCACACCCGACGTGCTCGGGGTCGGCGGCCACGTCCGGCCCTGGTGGCTGAGCGGCCGGCCCGGCTGGTTCCCGCCCGAGTTCGACTGGGTGGTCGGCTGCTCCTACCGCGGGCTGCCGGACCGGCCGGCCCCGGTGCGCAACTTCATCGGCGCCAACATGTCCTTCCGGCGCGCCCCGGCCCTGGCCGCCGGCGGCTTCCGGACCGACCTCGGCCGGGTCGGCCGGCGTCCGCTCGGCTGCGAGGAGACGGAGCTCTGCATCCGCCTGTCCGCCCGCCACCCCGGCGCCGAGCTGCGCTACGAGCCCTCCGCCGCGGTCCGCCACCGGGTGCCGCCGGCCCGCACCACCTTCTCCTACTTCGCCGCGCGCTGCTTCGCCGAGGGCCGCTCCAAGGCGGCCGTGGTGCGGCACGACGGCGCCACCGCCGGCCTCGCCAGCGAACGCGCCTACCTGCGGCACACCGTGCCCGCCGCGCTGCTGCGCAGCCTGCGGCGCGGCCACCCCGTCATGGCGGCGGCGCTCTGCGCCGGCGTCGCCCTGACCGCCGCCGGCTACCTCACCGGGGTCGCCGGCGGCCGGGCCGTACGGACCGCGCCCCGCCGGACCGGCGCGGTCCGTCCGGCCACCGACGGCGAGCCCGCCGTCGGCGAGCCCGGCGGCATCCGGCCCACGACCCGGGCCACCACGGCCGAACCCGCCACGGTCCGGCCCACGGCAGCCCGGCCCGCCACGGCCCGGGCGACCGGCACCGGAACGACCGGGAGCGGGCCATGACCGCGATACCCGTCTTCCTCTACCACTCGGTCTCGGACGACCCGCCGTCCTGGCTCGCGCCGTACACCGTCACGCCCGCCCGGTTCCGCGAGCAGCTGAACCGGATCAAGGACAGCGGCCTGTCCGTGGTGCCGCTGCGCCGGCTCGTCGGCGCCCTGCGCGGCGGCCCGCCGCTGCCCCCCGGCGCCGCCGTCCTGACCTTCGACGACGGCTACGCCGACTTCTACTGGACGGTCGCCCCGATCCTCTCCGACGAGGGCCTGCCCGCCACCCTGTACATCACCACCGGCGCCGCCCACCCGCCCGGCGGCCGCGGCACCGGAAGCCTGCTGCCGCCGGCCCCGATGCTGAACTGGCGCCAGATCGGCACCCTCGACGCGCTCGGCGTCGAGATCGGTGGCCACTCCCGCACCCACGTCCCGATGGACACCGTCTACGGCCGCCGGCTCACCGACGAGATCGCCGGCTGCAAGACGGTCCTGGAGGACGTCCTCGGCCACGAGGTCGTCTCCTTCGCCTACCCGCACGGATACTCGGGCGCCGAGGTCCGCCGCAAGGTCGGCCAGGCGGGATTCACCTCCGCCACCGCGGTCGGGAACGCGTTCAGTTCCCCGGCCGACGACCCACTGCGGATCTCCCGGCTGATGGTCCGCGCCGACACCCCGCCACAGGTCTTCGACGACTGGACGAAGCGCCGGGGCGCCCCGACCGCGCCCTTCCACGAGAGCGCTGCCACCCGGGCGTGGCGGGCCTACCGCCGCCTGCGCGCGGCCCTCGGCAGCCCGGTCGGCGGACCGCCGAGGGGCCGCGGTCAGGAGTGATCACAGTGACCGACTCCCTGGAACGTGAAGACGTCCGACCCGACCCGCGGACACCGGCCCACCCCTCACCCGACCACCCCACCTCCGCCCACCGGACCGGCGGGTTCCGCGCGGCCGTCGCCGCACCCGGCCTCTCCGGCTGGATCGTCCGGTGCGCACTGCCCGCGGCACTGGCGCTCTGGCTGCTGGCCCTCTCCCGCACGCAGCTCTCCCGGATGGGCGACCTCGGCCTGCTCCAGGCCCTCCCGCCGGCGTACTTCGCCGCCCTGGTCCTGCTCACCGCCGGCTTCGTCACCGCCCTGCGCGCCCCGCGGATCCGCCACCGGTGGCCCGCCGCCTACGTCCTGGCACTGATCCTGGTCGTCCACGCGACGCCCAGCCTCCTCTACCCGACCCTGCGGTACGCGTGGGCCTGGAAGCACGTCGCGATCGTCGACGCCATGCTGCGCCACGGCGGGACGGTGCCGGGCGCGGGCAAGCTCGACGTCTACAACCAGTGGCCCGGCTTCTTCCAGCTCCACGCCGTGATCCTGCGCGCCACCGGCCTGGACTCCGTCCTCGGCTACGCCTCCTGGTACCCGGTGATCACCAACCTGCTGCTGCTCGGCCCGCTGCTGCTGCTCTACCGGAGCATCACCACCGACCGCCGGCTGGTCTGGGGCGGGATCTGGATCTACTACGCGACCGCCTGGGTGGGCCAGGACTACTTCTCCCCGCAGGCCTTCGCCTACCTGCTGTCCCTCACCGTGATCGCCCTGGTCGTGCGCCGGCTGGCGGTGGGGCGCTCGCTCGCCGCCGCCGCCGGACGCGGACCCGCGGAGCGCAGGCCCGGCCCGCCCGGTGCCCGGGCGCTGTCGACGGCCGACGAGGTCCCGACCCGCGGCGGCTGGCGGGCGGCGCCCTTCGCCCTGCTGCTGGTGCTGGTCGCCGCGATCGTCTCCTCGCACCAGCTGACCCCGATCATGCTCGCCGCGACCATGGCCCTGCTGGCTGTGGGCCGCCGAAACCGCCGCACCGTCCTGCCGGTCCTGGCCGCCGTGGTCGGGCTGACCGTGCTCTGGGACGCCACCGTGGCCCGGCCGTTCGTGTCGGAGCACCTGACCAGCCTGGTCACCGCCCTCGGCTCGCCGGACCACAACGCGGTGGCCGGCCTCGCCCGGCTGGGGCAGGCCGCCCCCGGGCAGATCCTCACCTCCTGGGCCGACCGGTGCCTGACCGCCGCGGTCTTCATGCTCGCCCTGGCCGCCCTGGTCCGCCGCCGCTGGGTGCGCCGGGTCGGCCTGGTGCCGCTGCTGGTCGCCCCGCTCGTCCTGCTGCTGGCCAACGCGTACGACGGGGAGATGCTCTTCCGGGCGTACCTGTTCGCCCTCCCGGCCGCGGCCTTCCTCGCCGCCACGCTGCTGTGGGGCCGGCCGGAGGCCCGGTGTCCAGCTCGGCCGCGATCTCGGCCGGCTCGGCCTCGCGGCCCAGTTCCTTGGACTTCTCGCGCTGCACCCGCCGGATCCGGCCGAGCTCCT
>NZ_JBEYVJ010000135.1:0-19301 GCF_040643935.1 Kitasatospora sp. NPDC047058
CGTCGGCGCGGATCCGGTCGACGAGGTCGTGGTGGCCGGGTGAGGTGGTGACGCGGACCTGGTCGGCGCAGGCCAGCAGAGTCTGCTCGATGCCGAACAGGGCGGCCCGCTCGGGGGCGGTGAGGGCGCGCAGCATGCCGGTGGTGACGACGATCCGTCCCGGTTCGGCGGGCCGCCGGGGGTGCGGGAGGCGGCCGGGAAGGGCGAAGGCGTCGGCGCGCTCGTCGTCCAGGACGGCGAGCGGGGCGGGGCCGGCGGGGCTCAGGAGGGCGCGGGCGCGCGCCGGGAGCGAGGCGAGCCGGGCGCGCGGCGTGTGCGCCCGGCGCGCGGAGGCGTGCGGGCTGTTGGTCGTGGAGCTGCCTGTCGTGGGGCCGTCGGCCGGGAGTGCGGCGGTGTCCGGGCCGAGTGCGGCGCGGGCGGCGTGCAGTTCACGGTGGCGCAGGCGTGCCGTCCTGGCGGCCAGTACGCCCAGCGCGGCGAGGGTCAGCCCGGCCAGGACGGCCGGCAGGGGGGCCTGCGGCGCGGTGGCGGCCAGCCAGGGCAGCGACAGGTGGCCGAGTGCGGCGACCGGCGGCAGCCGGAGCAGTCCGGCGGCGGCGAGCAGGCCGAGCGAGCAGAGCGTGCCGCCGGCCAGCACGGCCGAGGTGCCGGCCAGCGTCCAGGCGGCGGCCCGCGGGGTGAGCGTCTCGGCGAGGCGGCGGGCCAGCGGAGCGGCGAGGAAGGGGAGCAGCAGCGGCGCCCAGACGGCGACGATCACGAGGCCGCCGGTCCGGTCGCGCGGCCGGTGCCGTCGGGATCGACACCGTCGGGGCCGGTGCCCTCGCCGAGGAGCGCGCGCAGCAGTTGCTCGTCCTCGGCGGAGAGGTCGGAGACGAAGCGGGCGAGCACGGTGGAGCGGTCCGCCTCGCGGCCGAGCTCGGTGTGCATCCGGCGGGCGGCGAGCCCGGCCGGGTCCGGCACGGTCGGGGTGTACGCGTAGGCGCGCCCCGCACGGGTGCGTTCCACCGTGCCCTTCTCGTGCAGCCGGGCGAGGATCGTGGCGACGGTGGTCCGGGCGAGGCCCTCGCCGAGGGCCGCCTGGACGTCCTGCGGCGTCAGCGGCCGGTGCGCGGCCCAGAGGGCGGCCAGCACCTCGGCCTCCAGCTCCCCGGCGGGCCGGCGGGCGGGCGGTACGTCGGACATTGCGGCGGTTCCTCCCGGATTCGTCTACAGTCATGTCGACCGTCTACGTCACTGTAGACGGTCGGGGTGTGCTCCGCCGGCGCCGCCCCCGACGTACGGGAGGTCCGCCAGCCTTGCTCCAATCCCCAGCCGATGCGGCCGTTCACCCGCTCGCGGTGAACCTGCTGGACGCCTCGTCGCTGCTCGCGTCCTTCGGTGCGCTCGGCATCGCCGTCGTGCTCTTCGCCGAGACCGGGCTGCTGGTCGGGTTCTTCCTGCCCGGCGACTCGCTGCTGTTCACCGCGGGCCTGCTCTGCGTCCCCGGCGCCACCAAGGGCCCGCAGCTGGAGCTCTACCAGGTGATCCCGGCGGCCTTGGCCGGCGCGCTGATCGGGGCCCAGACCGGCTACCTGATCGGCCGGCGCGGCGGGAAGGCGCTGCTGCAGCGCACCGAACGGAAGGGCCTGCAGCGCGGCGTCGTACGGGCCGAGGAACTGCTCTCCAAGTACGGCCACGGCAAGGCGATCGTGCTCGCCCGGTTCATCCCGGTGGTCCGGACGGTGCTGAACCCGCTCTGCGGCGTCCTGGATGTGCCGGTCCGCTCGTTCACCTTCTGGCAGGTCCTGGGCGGTGCGCTCTGGGTGGTCGGCGTGGTGCTGGCCGGCTACGCGCTCGGCTCGTCGGTGCCCGGAATCGACCAGTACCTGCTTCCCATCGTTGGTCTGGTAGTAGTTGTCTCCGTGATCCCGATCGTTCGTGAATTGTTCCGCGCCCGGAAAGCCCGCCGCAACGGTGGTGACGCCCGGTGACGCCCTCCCGCGCCCTCGCCGTGTACGACGGCAGTGGCATCGACGGCGGCCTGTACCGGCGGGTGGTCGGATGGGCGGATGCCGCGCCGTACTGGCTGGACCAGCTGATCAGGGTGTGGTCCGCGGTCGGCCTCGGCCTGTTCGCCGTCCTGATGACCGTCGCATGGTGGCGGGCGCGCGGCGCCGGCCCGGCCGTAATGGCCCGGGTGCTGGCCTCGCCGCTGATCGTGGTCATCGCGTACGCCGTGAACTCCTTCTTCAAGAGCCTGGTCGAGGAGATCCGGCCGTGTGCGCAGCTGGGCGTGCGCGGAACGCTGGAGGCCTGCCCGGGCGCCGGTGACTGGTCCTTCCCGAGCAACCACACGGTGATCGCCTTCTCCGCGGCGGCCGCGCTCTGGTCCGCCGACCGGCGGCTCGGCCGGATCGCCGCGGTCGCCGCGGTGCTGATGGGCGCCTCCCGGGTCTGGGTCGGCGTCCACTACCCGCACGACGTGCTGGTCGGTGCGGTGGTCGGTGTCCTGGTGGCGGCCGTGCTGTCACCGGCCGCCGGGCTGGCCGCGCCGCTCGTCCGGCGGGCCCGTGACGGTGCGCTGCGCCCGCTGCTGGGCGCCGGTGCCGTCGCCGTGGCGGGCGGCGGCACGCCGCTGGAGCCGCAGCGGCGCTGAGGCCGGCCGGCGGCGCCGTGCCTGCTTGCCGCCTTACCGCCGTGCAGCCGAGCCGCCCCGGAGCCCTGGGCCCCGGGGCGGCCTCTTGTCCGGCCGGGGTGGCGGGGGCAGCATGTGAGCCGGGCGTGGGGCCCCGGTCCGGGGCGCCCGCCCGGCTCAGTCGTGCCGGGGCGTCGCGGCGCCCGGGCGTGCCCGTGGAGGGGAGTGCTGCCCATGCCGTACCGACTCGACGTCAGCCAGGGGGACTGGCCCGCGGAGGAGCTCCGCAAGGGGGTGGAGGGGCTGCTCGCCGAGGCCATGGTGCTCACCCTGGCCACCGCCGGCCACGAGCACGGCCCGCACGCCAACCTGGCCTTCTTCGCGTACGACGACGACCTCGTCCTCTACTTCGTCAGCGAGCGCGCCACCCGGCACAGCCACCACCTGGCCGAGGAGGCCCGGGCGGCGGCGACCGTCTTCCTGCCGCCGCCGGTCTTCGGCGAGCAGCTGCGCGGCCTCCAGCTGGCCGGCAGAGCGGGGGAGGCGTGGGGGCGCCAGGCGGAGTCCGCGTTCGCCGCCTACCAGGGCCGCTACCCGTCGTTCGGGCAGGACGCGGAGGTGCGGCGGCAGTTCCTGGCTGGGGCCGGCGCCGCGGCGCTCTACCGGTTCCAGGTGGAGGAGCTGACCGCCGTGGACGAGCCGCACTTCGGGCGGCGCAACTACCTGCGGGCCTCCGTGGTGCGCTGACCGTCCTCCCGGCCAGCGGGGCCGGGTTGTCTGTACAACTTTTCGGTCGGTTCACCTGCGGGACCGGAGCCGGACCCCTGGCGGCCACCTCGCCGCATCAGCCTGGCCGCATGAGAGTCATCGTCGTAGGAGCAGGCGTGCTCGGCACCATGCACGCCTGGCAGGCCGTCGAACGCGGCCACGAGGTCGTCCACCTGGAGCGCGAGAGCGAGGCGCGCGGCGCCTCCGTGCGCAACTTCGGGCTGGTCTGGGTCAGTGGCCGCGCCGGGGGCGAGGAGCTGGACACCGCGCTGCGCGCCCGCGAGCTGTGGGAGCGGATCGGCGCGCAGGTGCCCGACCTCGGCTTCCGGGCCAACGGCTCGCTCACCGCGATCCGCACCGAGGCCGAACTCGCCGTCGCCGAGCAGGCGTTGACGCTGCCCGACGCCGCCGCGCGCGGCTACCGGCTGCTCGACGCGGACGAGACCCGGGCCGCCAACCCCGCCCTGCGCGGCAAGCTGCTCGGCGCCCTGTGGTGCGAGCGGGACGCCGCCGTGGAGCCCCGCACCGCCCAGCCCGCGCTGCGCGCCGCCCTGCAGGCCACCGGCCGCTACACCTTCCTGCCCGGGCGCGAGGTCCGCGAGGTGATCGGCGAGAACGCCGTCCGTGACGACCACGGCGACGTCCACACCGGCGACCTCGTCGTCCTCTGCACCGGTGCCTGGCTGGGCGGCCTGGTGCGCGAGCTGGCGCCCGCACTGCCCGTCCGCCGCGTCCGGCTGCAGATGATGCAGACCGACCCGCTGGACGAGCCGCTGACCACCTCGGTCGCGGACGGCGACAGCTTCCGCTACTACCCCGCCTTCGCCGGCGACGCCCTGGAGCGGCTCAAGGCCGCGCAGCCGCAGCCGCCGGTCGCCGCCGAGCACAAGATGCAGCTGCTGATGGTCCAGCGCCGCGACGGCGGCCTCACCATCGGCGACACCCACGAGTACGACCAGCCGTTCGGCTTCGACGTGGTCGAGGACCCGTACGACCACCTGGCCGCCGTGGCCGAGGAGTTGCTCGGCCGCCCGCTGCCCCGGGTGCGCCGCCGCTGGGCCGGGGTGTACGCGCAGTGCGTCGACACCACCCGCGTCGTCCACCGGGAGCAGCTCCGCGACGGCGTCTGGCTGGTCACCGGCCCCGGCGGCCGTGGCATGACCTGCTCGCCGGCCATCGCCGAGACCACCGCCGAACTCGCCAACCTCTAGGAGTCGTTGAACATGTCGCTTGACATCCGTCTGGTCGTGCTCGACATGGCCGGAACCACCGTGGCCGACGACGGCCTGGTCGAGCAGGCCTTCCGGGCCGCCGCCGGCTCGCTCGGCGTCGAGGCCGGCAGCCCCGAGCACGCCCGCATGCTGGAGCACGTCCGGGCCACCATGGGCGAGTCCAAGATCTCCGTCTTCCGGCACCTGTTCGGCGCGGAGGAGAAGGCGCAGGCCGCCAACACCGCCTTCGAGGCCGCGTACCACGACCTGGTCGACGCCGGGCACTGCGCCGCCCTACCCGGCGCGGCCGAGGCCATCGCCGAACTGCGCGGCCAGGGCCGCAAGGTGGTCCTCACCACCGGCTTCTCCCGGGCCACCCAGGACCGGATCCTGCGCGCGCTCGGCTGGGAGTCGGTCGCCGACCTCACCCTCTGCCCCGCCGAGGCCGGCCGCGGCCGCCCGTACCCTGACCTGGCGCTCACCGCGCTGCTGCGCACCGGGACCGACTCGGTCCGTCAGATCGCCGTCGCCGGGGACACCGGCTACGACATGCTGACCGGCTCCCGGGCCGGTGCCTCGGTGGTCGCCGGCGTCCTCACCGGCGCCCACGACGAGGCCCGGCTCCGGGCGGACGGGGCGACGCACGTGCTGAAGTCCGTCGCCGAGCTGCCGGGACTGCTCGCGGGCTGAGCGGAGCCGGGCCCGGATCCATAACCCCACGGTGATCGGGACGGTGGCGAAGTCTGCGTTGATCCCCGCCTGCGCGGACAGCAGGCTTGAGCTGCCGGGCGGAGGCCCCGCCGGCCGTCCCGGACGCACGCCGGCCGGGACGGGACGGGGGCGGGGACCACCGGTGCCTGCGCCGGCCCGGCCAGGACGGGTTGAACCACCGCCGTGATCCCACCGCGGGACCGGCGACGAACGAAGGAGCACGACCATGGCCGAACTGAACGGCAGGACCGCACTGGTGACGGGCGGTTCGCGCGGGATCGGGCGGGCGGTGGCACTGCGGCTGGCCGCGGACGGCGCGCTGGTCGCCGTGCACTACGGCGGGAACGCGGCGGCGGCCGAGGAGACCGTGGCCCGGATCACCGGGGCCGGCGGCCGGGCGTTCGCCGTGCAGGCGCGGTTCGGGGAGAACGGCGCGGTGGACCGGCTCTTCGAGGGGCTGGCCGAAGGGCTCGCCGAGTACGGGGCGAAGGGCCTGGACATCCTCGTCAACAACGCGGGCATCTCCTCGTTCAGCCCGATCGGCCAGATCACCGAGGAGGAGTTCGCCGCGCTGCTCGCGGTCAACGTGACCACGCCGTTCTTCATCGTGAAGCGGGCGATGGCGCTGCTGAACGACGGTGGGCGGATCATCAACATGGGTTCGGTGGCCAGCCGGTTCGCGGTGACCGCCCAGATCGGCTACACCGTCAGCAAGGCCGCGCTGGAGGCGATGGGCCCCACGCTGGCCAACGAGTTCGGCAACCGCGGGATCACGGTGAACACCGTTGCTCCCGGGATGGTGAAGACCGACCTGACCGCGGTTTTCACCACGATTCCGGAGGCGGTCGCCGAGCTGGAGTCGATCACCGCGCTCGGCCGCCTCGGAGAGCCGGAGGACGTCGCCGACGTGGTGGGATTCCTGGCGGGCCCGCAGGGCCGCTGGGTGACCGGCCAGACGATCGACGTCTCCGGCGGCACCTACCTCGGGCCGCTGGCGCCGCGGTGACCCGATCGCGCCGCGAGGCCCGCGGCCGGGCGGGCGCGCCGGCGCCGGTCCGGCCGCGGGCCTCCCGGTCCCCGTACGACCGCTTGACTCTCGGGTTACGCGAGACGGCACAGTCTTCCCCGTGGACAGGACGAACCTGCTGCCCATCGGGCAGTTCGCGCAGGCCAGTGGCCTCTCGGTGACCGCGCTGCGGCACTACGACGCAAGCGGCCTACTGGCCCCGGCCCTGGTCGACCCGGACAGCGGCTACCGCTACTTCCGGCGGGACCAGCTCCGGACGGCGCAGCTGATCCGGGCGCTGCGGCAGCTCGACATGCCGATCGAGCAGGTGCGCAGCCTGCTGGCGCACGGGGAGGAGGGCGAGGAGCCGGCGCGGGCCCTGCGGGCGCACCTGAGCGCCGCCGTGCGCCGGCTGGAGATCCAACGCGGCGTCGTCCACAGCCTGTTGACCCGTCTGACCGAAGGAGAAGCGATGAGCCACCGCGTCACCATCCGCCAGGGCGCGCCCGTGCGGGCGCTGGTCCGCAGTGCGACGCTGGAGCAGCCGGCCCTCGACGAGTTCGTGCTGGCCGCCTACCGGGAGATGTACACGGCCGCCGGCTGACGGCGGGGCGGGTGTGCCGGGCGGTGTCCGCACCGCCCGGCACCCGCGTCAGTGGCTGCTGCGCAGGTTGAGCACCACGACGCCGACGATCACCAGGGCGATCCCCAGCCACTGCAGCCGGCCGAGCGACTCGCCGAAGGCCACCACGCCGATGCCGGCCACCGCGGCCGTCCCGGCGCCGGACCAGACGGCGTACGCGACCGACACCGGGATGTGCTTCAGAGCGCGGCCGAGCAGCACGAAGGAGAGCACGTAGCCGACGGCCACGCCCACGCTGGGCCAGAGCCGGCTGAAGCCGTCCGTGAGCTTCAGGCAGCTGGTGGCGCAGACTTCGCTGAGGATCGCCAGGGCGAGGAGTACGTAGGGCATGGGTGATCAAACCCCCGGGGCGGCGGTGAGCTTCCCGAGCAGGGCGACGTCGGCGCGCTCCAGGCTGTCCAGCAGGGTGACCCGGGACCCGTCCGGGATGGCCACGTCGCTGGACGGCACGGCGAGCACCGCGCAGCCGGCCGCGGTCGCGGAGGCGACGCCGGTCGGGGTGTCCTCGACGGCGACGCACGCGGCCGGGTCCAGGCCGAGCCGTTCGGCGGCGGCGAGGTAGGGGTCGGGGGCGGGCTTGGTGCGCGGGGTGTCCTCGGCGGCGAGGGTGACGGCGAACCAGTCGCGGCCGATGGTGCCGAGCACCAGGTCGACCACCCGGCGCGGCGAGGCCGAGACGAGTGCGGTGGGCACCCGGGCGTCCCGCAGTGCGGCGAGCAGGGCGAGCGCGCCCGGCCGCGGGACGGTCTCGGCCGCGACCTTGCGGAAGAAGGACTCGCCGAGCCGGTCGGCGAGTTCGGCCTCGCTGAGCTCGGTGCCGCTGACCCGGTGCAGGTGGGCGGCGGTGTGCTCGATGGCCCGGCCGAGCACCTCGGGGGCGTCCTGGTCGGTGAGGGAGTGGTGCAGCTCGTCGGCGAGTTCGGCGGCGGCCTGCCACCAGAGGTGCTCGGTGTCGACGAGGGTGCCGTCCATGTCGAAGAGGACGGCGGCGGGCACGGCGGATCGGCCCGTGGGGTTGTCAGGCATGGCGGTACCTTCGGTGCTTCATCAGGAGGATCGGATGGTCAGACCGTACGACGGTCCACCAGGACCGGCCGCTCCGGGAGCGTCAGCGCGGCACGCGAACCGGCCGGCAGGGCGGCGGCGGCCTCGGTCGGCAGGTCGGCCTTGACCTCGGTGCCGTCGTCGAGCCGGACGGTGAGGCGGGTGACGGCGCCCAGGAAGGACGCGGAGACCACCAGCGCCGGACCGTGCTCCGCGGGGGAGAGGGTCACGTTCTCCGGCCGGACCAGCACCTCGAGCGGGCCGTCGGCCGGCATCGTCCCGTCCACGGCGTGGCGGCGGCCGAGCACCTCGACGCCGTCCCCGACCCGCACGCACGGGATCCGGCTCATCGTGCCGACGAACTCGGCGACGAACGCGGTCGCCGGGCGGGCGTACAGCTGGGACGGGGTGGCGCACTGCTCCAGGCGGCCGGCGCGCAGCACCGCGACCCGGTCGGCCATCGAGAGGGCCTCCTCCTGGTCGTGGGTGACGAACAGCGTGGTGATCCCCAGCTCCTGCTGCAGCCGCCGGATCTCCTCGCGCAGCGAGAGCCGGACCTTGGCGTCGAGCGCGGAGAGCGGCTCGTCGAGCAGCAGGACGCGCGGCTGCAGGGCGAGCGCGCGGGCGAGCGCGATGCGCTGCTGCTGGCCGCCGGACATCTGGTGCGGGTAGCGGTCGGCGTGCTGCGGCAGGCCGACCAGCTCCAGCAGCTCGTGGGCGCGGCGGCGGCGCTCGGCCTTGCCGGTGCCGCGCATCCGCATGCCGAAGGCGACGTTGTCGGCGGCGGTCAGGTGCGGGAAGAGGCTGTACGACTGGAACACCATGCCGGCGTCGCGCTTGTGCGCGGGGATCGCGGTGATGTCCGCGCCGTCGACCAGCACCTGGCCGGAGTCGTGCTGCTCGAAGCCGGCCAGGATGCGCAGCGCGGTGGTCTTGCCGCAGCCGGACGGGCCGAGCAGGGCGAGGAGCTCGCCCGGGTGGACGGTCAGGTCGAGGCCGTCCAGCGCGGTGGTGGCGCCGAACGAGCGGCGCAGGCCGCGGAATTCGACGGTCGCGCCGCCGGGAGCGAGGGGGACGCCGGCGACGGGGGCGGTAACCGTGGTCATGGTGGGAGACTCCGGGGGTTTCAGGAGGTGGTGGTGCGGTGGCGGCGCTCGCGGCCGACGGTGGCCAGCAGGAGCAGCAGCAGCCAGGTGATCAGCAGGCTCAGGATGGAGACCGCGACCGACATGTGGGCCTGGCTGTTGCCGACCGAGTAGATCCACACCGGGAAGGGCTGGTAGCCGAGGATCGAGGCGGCGGTGAACTCGCCGAGCACCAGCGCCAGGGTCAGGAAGGAGGCGTTCAGCAGTGCGCCGCGCAGGTTGGGCAGCACGACCGTGAACACCGCGCGCGGCCAGCTCGCGCCGCAGTTGCGGGCGGCCTCGACCAGGGTGCGCACGTCCACCGCGCGCAGGCCGGCGTCGATCGCCCGGTAGGCGAGCGGGAGCGACATCAGCACGTAGGCGATCACCAGGACCAGCGGGAAGTCCGGGTCCTGGACGAACACGAAGGTCTGGAAGAACGGCGTGTCCATCAGGTAGTCCGGGCCCCAGCGGAGCACGCCGATCAGGCCGGCGGTCAGCGCGACCGGCGGGACGACCAGCGGCAGGGTGCAGAGCACGTCGATCACCGGGCGCAGCTTCGGCGAGCCGAGCCGGACCGCGATCAGGGCCGGCACCAGCAGGAGCAGCAGCACCAGGACGGTGACGACGGCGAGCCCCAGGGTGAGCCAGAGGCTGTCCAGGAAGCCGGGGGCGCTCAGCAGGCCGGTGTACGCCTCGAAGGAGAAGCCCTTCGGGTCGTCGATGGAGAAGTACCCGGCGGCGGCCAGCGGCACGAGGAAGTAGACGCCGGCCAGCAGCAGGACGGCACCGCGCCACCAGCGCACCTGGCGGCGCGGCCGGTTGCCGTGGCCGGAGGTGCGGGCCTTCGGGCCGGTACGGGCGGAGGTCAGCTGAGCCATCGGGCACTCCGGCGCTGGAGGGGGAGGTACACGGCCATCACCAGGACGGCCACCACGATCATGTTGAGGCTGAGGGCGAGGGCGAGGTTGCCCTGGCCGACCAGCACGTTGCCGGAGAGCGCGTCCGCGATCGAGCGGCTGACCAGCGGAACGGTCGCGCCGACCATGGCCGCGGCGGTGGCGTACGCGGCGAAGGCGCTGCCGAAGAGCAGCACGAAGCCGCCGAGCAGCGAGGGCAGCAGGATCGGCAGGGCGACGTGGCGCCAGTACTGGACGGTGGTGGCCCGGTTGTTGTGGGCGGCCTCGCGCCACTGCACCCGCAGGCCGTCCAGGGCCGGGGTGATGGTGAGCACCATCAGCGGGATGAGGAAGTACAGGTAGACGATGGTCAGGCCGGTGAAGGAGTAGAGCGTCCAGCCGTGGTCGGTCAGGTGCAGCAGCTTGGTGACCTCGCCCGCGTTGCCGAGGGTGGCGACGAACGCGAAGGCGAGCGGCAGGCCGCCGAAGTTGGCGAGCACGCCGGAGGCGGTCAGCACGGCCTGGCGCAGCCAGGTGCGCCGGGAGGTCACCACGGCCTGGGCGAGCGGCAGGCCGATCACGGTGGCGAGCAGCGCGGTGAGCGCGGACAGCTTGAGGCTGCTGAGCATCGCCGTCCAGTACGCGCCCTGGACGGAGGCGGTGATGTTGTCGAGGGTGAACCGGCCGCCACCGCCCTCCGCGTCGCTGGAGGTGGTGAAGGCGCCGATCACGATCGCGACGGCGGGCAGGCCGAAGCCGATCACGAAGAACAGGAAGAGCGGGACGGTGGCGAGCCAGGAGCCGCCGCCGAGGCGCCGGCGGCGGGTGTGCCGGCCGGGGGTGGGGGTGGTGTGCGTGGCGGTGGCGGACGCCCCCGCGCCGCCACCGAGGTCGGTGGCGGCGGGGGTGGTCGGCACCGGGGTGGGAGCCGTGGTCATGAGTCCTTCTCAGCCCGGTCGAAGGTGCTGACGTTCGTCGGTGACGTTCGTCGTCGGTGCGGTGGACGATCCGTGGTGACGGTTCGTCAGCCGGCGATGGCCTTGGTCCAGTTCTCGGTGACGACCTTCTTGGCGGCCGTGATCTGGTCCTGGGACGGGAAGTCGGTGAACGGCTTCTCGACGGTCGGCAGCTTGGCGGCGGCCGCGGCGTCCAGGGTGCCGTCCTTCTTCAGCGCGTCGAAGGTGGCCGGGGTGGCGTAGCCGCCGAGGAAGAGGTTCTGGCCCTCGGCGCTGAACAGGTACTCCTGCCACAGGCGGGCGGCGGCCGGGTGCGGGGCGTACTTGTTGATGCCCTGGTTGTAGAACTGGGCGTAGCTGCCGTCGCTGGGGACGGAGACCTTCCAGTCCACGCCCTTGTCCTTGAACTCGTCGGTGTAGCCGGCGTTCAGGTAGGACCAGTCGATCGAGATCGGGGTCTCGCCCTTCTCGATGGTGGCCGGGGTGGACTCGACGGGGTTGAAGTTGCCGGAGGCCTTCAGCTTGCCGAAGAAGTCGATGCCGGGCTGGATGTTGTCCAGCGAGCCGCCGTTGGCCAGCGCGGCCGCGTAGACGCCGCCGAACGCCGAGCCGGACTTGGTCGGGTTGCCGTTCAGGGCGACCTGGCCCTTGTACTCGGGCTTGAGCAGGTCGGCGAAGGTCTTCGGGCAGTTGGCGATCTTCTTGGCGTCGCAGCCGATGGAGATGTAGCCGCCGTAGTCGTTGACGCGGGCGCCGGCCGGGTCCTTCATGGTGTCCGGGACCTTGTCGAAGGTGGCCACCTTGTAGGGGGCGAGCAGGCCGTCCTTGACCGCCTGGAGGGCGAAGGCGCTGCCCAGGTCGACCACGTCGGGGGCGCGGTCCTGGCCCTTGCGGGAGGTGATCGCGTTGATCTCGTCCTGGCTGGAGCCGTCCGGGTTCTCGTCCTCGATCTCGATGCCGTACTTGGCCTTGAACGAGTCCATGATCTTGCCGTAGTTGGCCCAGTCCTTGGGCAGCGTGATGACGTGCAGCTTGCCCTCCTTCTTGGCCGCGGCGACGAGGGCGTCCATGCCGCCGAAGTCGGCGGCCGAGGCGGCGTCCTTGGCGTCCTTGGAGCCGGCCTTGGCGGCGTCGCCGGCCTTGGCGGACGAACCGGCGGAGCCGCAGGCGGTGAGGGAGAGCGCGGCAGCGGTCAGAACGGCCGCGAAGGCGGCGGCGCGGGCACGGTGCACGGTCACGGGTCAGTCTCCTGATCGGGGGGTACTGCGGGGGGAGGTCCTGCGAAGGGGGTGATTCGCGAGGTGCTTCGTCGTGAGGATCGGGTCGAGCGGGTGGCCGTTCGGGACTGCCCGAGTTGACTAGCCAACTTCGCTGACGGGGGTAAGTACGCCGGAGCCCGGTGACGGGAAGGTGAACGGACGGCCCAGAACCGGAGTCGGCTGCGGGAACGGTCGAATCAGGCCTCCGGAGGGTGAACCCGCGGGTGCGATGCTTCGAAAGCGCAGCGGGATAAGGTCGGGCTGTCCGCGCCGGTACGGCTGCGCAGGACACCGCCCCAGGAGGGACATTGACTGACGTGGCACTGGAGCCCGAGCGCCCCGAGGCCCCCGCTGCCTCCGCCCCCGCCGCCGGCTCCGCCGGTCCCGCGGGCGCGGACCGCGCCGCCGGCGCGCTCTACCGCAAGGTGGCCGCCGACCTGCGCGAGGCGATCACCACCGGTGCGTACGGCGAGGCCGGCCGGCTGCCCGCCGAGGGCGCCCTGGCCGAGCAGTACGGCGTCTCGCGCGGCACCGTCCGGCAGGCCCTGGCCGTGCTGCGCTCGGACGGACTGGTCACCTCCCGGCGCGGCACCCGGCGGGTGGTGCTCGGCACCGCCCGGGTGCAGAGCTTCTCCGAACTGCTCAGCTTCACGCACTGGGCGTACTCGATGGGCGAGGAGCCCGGCGGCATCCTGGACTCGCTGGTCCGCCGCCCGGCCGACGCCGCCGAGCGCGAGCAGCTACGCCTGGAGCCCGGCTCCGAGGTGTACGTGACGGTCCGTCTGCGCACCCTCTCCGGCACGCCGGTGATGGTCGAGCGCACCGTCTACCCGCCGCGGGTCGGCGAGATCGTCGCCCAGCTGCCGCCGGACGTCGTCTCGCACACCGAGGTGCTGCGCGAGCACGGCATCCTGTTCACCGACGCCGACCACACCATCGACATCGTCGCCGCCAACGCGGAGGACGCCCGCCTGCTCGGCTGCCGCCGCGGCGGCCCGCTGCTGCGCGAACGGCGCCGCACCACGGACCCGACCGGAACCCCGGTGGAGTGGTCCCAGGACCGCTACCTGCCGGGGACGGTGGCCTTCAGCGTGCACAACTCGCTCGCCACCTCGGCGCTCTCCCGGCACGCCCGGGAGGGGGACTGACCCGCCTCCCGGGCGCGCCGGCCTGCGCCGGGGATCGCCGGTCTAGCGCATGAGGGCGGCGAGCAGCGGGCGGAAGTGCTCGAAGCCCGGCGTCGCCGCCCCGGCCGCCTTCGCCCGCTCGTCCCAGCGGCGCACCGCCACCGCGTCGGCCGCACCCGGGAGGGCGGCGAAGGCGGCGGCCTGCCGCCCGTCCATCGGGCCGCCCTGGACCTGCAGGGTGTACTCGGACGCCTCGGACAGCTGCTCCCGGTAGCCCGGTTCGACCGCGCACAGGTATCGCTTGGCGGCCACGTGCAGCCGGACCGGCTCGGTGACCTCCGGGCCGAACCACTGCGCCAGCCAGTCCGCGCCGCTGTCGCTGTGCCGGTTGTCCTGCCCCTGCATCAGGTCGCGCCCGTGCAGGGCGCCCTGGCCGTGCTCGTCGAAGAAATGGCCCACGTCGTGCAGCAGCGCCGCCGCGACGAGGTGTGCCGGCGCCCCCGCCGCCTCGGCGGCCGCACCCGCCTGGAGCATGTGCTCGGCCATGGTGACCTCCTCGCCCAGGTACTCCCCGGCGCCCTCGCCCGCGAACAGCCCGGCGATCGCGTCCAGTGCCGCGGCACGGCGGTGCAGCACGGCGAGGGTGCTGTGCAGCGAGTCCAGGTCGGCGTAGCAGCCCTGGAGGTGACGCCGGCCGTCCTGCTCGAACGCCGTACGGGCGTGCAGGAGACGGGTGTTGTCGAAGACCAGGCAGTCGCCGCGGTCGAGCCGGAAGGTGAGCTGCAGCTCGGGGCGGAGCGTGATCGCGGCGAACCGCCGGTACGCGGCGTAGAAGGCGGCGAGCTCCTCGGGGGTGCCGCGCAGCGTGCCGATCGACCGGTTGTTGAACCGCACCTCCCGGATCCGCCCCCGCGCGTCCACCTCGATCAGCGGCCGGTCGGCGCGCAGCTCGGTCCGGCGGTCGCGGAAGACGAACGGCACCGGCGTGCGGGTCAGGGCCGCGAACTCCGCGGGCGCCTCCTCCCGCAGCACCGCCGCCGCCTTGAACCCGTCCACCAGCCCGGAGTCCCCGCCGGCCGCCGCGTTCTCCAGGCAGTGCAGCAACTGCAGCGTGGGCACCGGGTCGCGGTACGGGTTGTCGGTGTGCGGGGTGATGGCCACGCTCGTGAACGCCAGGTTGTTCGGGTCCGGCTCGACCCGGACGTCGAACAGCTCCCCGTAGTTGGTGACCCGCACGTACCCGAAGGTCCCGGCCACCTCCAGGACCTGCCGCTCCACGGCCGGCACCCCGCGCAGCACCGCGAACCCGGTGCGCCGTACGGCCTCCAGCACCGCCGCCTGCTCGGCGGGGTCGCCGAGGTACGCCTCCCACCCGGCCTCCGGGAGCCCCCGGGCGAAGTCCGCCGCCACCCAGAGCCGCTTCCCCTCCTCCGTGCGCCCGTCGCCGCCGCCCGCGTCGTCGAGCCACTCCAGCGGGTACCGCGAACGGTGCCCGTCCGACCAGAGCACCTCCAGCTTCCCCCCGATCTCCACCTGCGCCGCGACCGCCAGCCCCTCCGGCAGGTCGCCGATCTGGAACAGCTTCTGCCCGCTCCGCGGGTCCCGGCATTCGGCACAGGGGCAGTTGTCGCGCAACCAGTACGGCGGCAGCTCGGTCATGGGTCTCCTCCTCGGCAGCATCCCGGGCCAAGTTGTATAGCCAACTTCACCCATCTGGCCCGCAGCCTGCCCTCCCCCGGTGAGCTCCACGTGCCGCCCGGGTGAACGCCGGAGGAACTGTGCCGCCCCCGCCGGCGGTACGGCCGATCGGGTGAGGGGGGCGGGGCGCGGGGCGTTTCGGCGTGGGGAGTGGTGGGGGCTGGGGCACTGTCGGGGTGGACTTCCCTGACCTGAGAGGCGGCTCGGCATGGCTCACCCCACGACGCAGACCCCGGCTGCTTCGGGGCATACCGGGCTGAAACGTGAAGTCGGGATGATCGGGCTGCTCTGGGCCTCGGTCGGGGCGATCATCGGGTCCGGGTGGCTGTTCGGGGCGGAGAAGGCGGCGGTGGCGGCGGGGCCCGCGGCGCTGATCTCGTGGGGCGTCGGCGCGGTGGCGATCATCCTGCTGGCGCTGGTCCACGCCGAGCTGGGCGGGCTGTTCCCGGTGGCGGGCGGGACGGCGCGCTACCCGCACTACGCGTTCGGCGGGTTCGCGGGGATGTCGTTCGGCTGGTTCACCTGGCTGCAGGCGGCGACCATCGCGCCGATCGAGGTGCAGGCGATGATCAACTACGCCCAGCACTGGACCTGGGCGGACGGCCTGCTGAACCCGAACGAGACGCTGACCACCGCGGGCTTCTTCGTCGCGGCCGCGCTGCTCGGCGTCTTCGTGGCGATCAACTTCCTGGGCGTCCGGCTCCTCGCGCACACCAACAGCGTGGCCACGGTGTGGAAGGTCCTCGTCCCGGTCCTGGTCATCTTCGTCTTCGGGTTCACGGAGTTCCACGGCGACAACTTCAGCGTCCACGGGTTCGCGCCGGACGGCGCCAAGGGCGTGCTCGCGGCGATCAGCAGCAGCGGCGTGATCTTCGCCCTGCTCGGCTTCGAGCAGGCGATCCAGTGGGCGGGCGAGAGCCGCAACCCCCGCCGGGACATCCCGCGGGCCGTCCTCGGGTCGGTGGCGATCGGCACGGCGATCTACGTCCTGCTCCAGGTGGTGTTCATCGCCGCCCTCCCGCCGGACACCATCGCCGGCGGCTGGAGCGCCCTCGACTATCCCGGTATCAGCGGGCCGTTCGCGGGCCTCTCGACGCTGATCGGCCTCGGCTGGCTGGCCACCGTCCTGCGCATCGACGCGATCATCTCGCCCGCCGGCACCGGCCTGGTCTACATGACCTCCAGCTCGCGGGTCACCTACGGCCTGAGCCGCAACGGCTACGCCCCGCAGAGCCTGCAGTTCACCGACAAGCGCTCGGTGCCGTGGCTCGGCCTGACCGTCGCGTGGGTGGCGGGCGTGCTCTGCTTCCTGCCGTTCCCGAGCTGGCAGCGGCTGGTCGGCTTCATCACCTCGGCCGTGGTGCTGATGTACGCGGGCGCGCCGCTGGCCTTCGGCGTGCTGCGCAAGCGGCTGCCGGCGCTGGAGCGCTCCTACCACCTGCCCGCCGGCACGATCGTCTCGCCGATCGCCTTCGTGGTGGCGACCCTGGTCATCTTCTGGTCCGGCTGGGACACCCTGTGGCGGCTGGGCCTGGCCATCCTGATCGGGTACCTGCTGCTCGGCGGCTACTCCGCGTACGCGGTGTCGAAGGGCGTGCCGAACGCGCCGCGGATGGACTTCAAGGCGGGGCAGTGGCTGCCGGTCTACCTGGTCGGCATCGGGGTGATCTCCTGGCAGGGCACCTTCGGCGCGGGTTCGCAGGGCAACCTGCCGCTCTGGTGGGACATCCTCGTCGTGGTGGTGTTCGCGCTGGTGATCTACTACTGGGCCCTGGCGGTGGCGCTGCCGGTGGAGGAGATCGAACGGAACATCCGCGGTGTCGAGGTGGTGGAGGCCGGCGGGCACTGACCCCCCGGACGGAGCGGCTCCCGTGCGTCACGGGAGCCGCTCCGGCGTTCTCAGGCCACGTCCGCCCAGGCGGCCCCGGCGGCGGCCAGGGCCGGGGAGGCGTCCGCGCCGGTCGCCGTGGCGAGGGCGGCGAGGCAGGCCCGGACGGTGTCCAGGGACGCGGCCGGCCCGTAGTGGTTGACGCGGAGCATCGAGGCGGCCAGGGCGCCGCCGCCGGGCTGGACGGGCAGCGCGGGGTCGAGGCGGGCGGCGATCCCGGCCGCGTCCACGCCGTCGGGGGTGCGCAGGGTGGTGGCGACGGGGGCGGCGTGCGCGTCGTCGGGGACGAAGGGGCTGAGGGTGCCGAGCGCGCGGACGCCGGCGCGGGTGGCGGCGGAGGCGGCGCGGTGCCGGGCGATCACGGCGGGGAGCCCGTCGGCGGTGATCCGGTCGAGGCAGGCGCCGAGCGCGAGCATCTCCAGCTGGGCGGGGGCGTGCGGCAGTACCGTGCGCCCGGCGTCCGTCCAGCGCTCCTTCCAGTCCAGCAGGGAGAGGTAGGAGCGGCGCGGGGCGGCCGGGTTGGCGGTGATCCGTTCCCAGGCGCGGTCCGAGACCGAGACGGCGGAGACCCCGGCCGGGCCGCCCATCGCCTTCTGGCCGCCGATGACGCACAGGTCGATGCCCCAGGCGTCGGTGAGCAGCGGCTCGGCGGCGACCGAGGCGACGGCGTCCAGCATCAGCAGCGCACCGTGTTCGCGCACGACCTCGGCGATCCCGGCGACGGGGTTGGTGTTGCCGGTGGCGGCCTCGGCGTGGACGAGGGAGACGAAGTCGACCGCCGGGTGCTCCCGCAGGGCGGCCCCGACCTGGGCGGCGGTGACCGCGCTGTCGAACGGCACCGCGAGGTCCACGACGGTCGCGCCGCAGGAGCGCAGCCAGGCGCCGAAGGTCTGGCCGTAGGGGCCGGTGACGATGTTCAGCGCGGTGGAGCCCGGGTGCACGGCGCTGCGGATCGCGGCCTCCAGCGGCAGCAGTGCCTCACCCTGGGTGATGATCACATCGGCGGTGGTGTGCAGCAGCGCGGCCACCCGGTCCTCGGTCGCCGCGAACTCGGCGGCGCTCAGCGGGGGCAGGTCGAGGTAGGGGGTCACGCGCCGGCCTTTCGGGGGAGGGTCGTTCGGGCAGGGACGAGTCTGCCGTACTTTCGCTGCTTACACGTGGCGTCCGCGTCGGTAGAGTGCGGGCCATGAGCGATGCTGCGGTGCTGCACGTCCGGGGCCGGGTGCTGGTCGGTCCGGAGGACGTCCGGGACGAACTCTGGGTCGTGGACGGCCGGGTGAGCTTCACCCGCCCGCCGGGCGCGGAGGACGTCCGGACGGTGACCGGCTGGGTGCTGCCCGGCCTGGTGGACGCGCACTGCCACGTCGGCCTGGACGCGCACGGCGCCGTCGACGCGGAGACCAGCGAGAAGCAGGCGGTCACCGACCGTGACGCCGGCACCCTGCTGATCCGCGACGCCGGCTCGGCCGCCGACACCCGCTGGATCGACGACCGGGAGGACCTGCCCCGGATCATCCGGGCCGGCCGGCACATCGCCCGCACCCGCCGCTACATCCGCAACTACGCGCACGAGATCGAGCCCGGCGACCTCGCCGCCTACGTCCGGGCCGAGGCCCGGCGCGGTGACGGCTGGGTGAAGCTGGTCGGCGACTGGATCGACCGGGACCGCGGCGACCTGGCCGCCTGCTGGCCCGGGGACGCGCTGGCCGAGGCGATCGCGGCGGCGCACGAGGAGGGCGCGCGGGTCACCGCGCACTGCTTCGCGGCCGAGTCGCTGCCCGACCTGCTGGCGGCCGGCATCGACTGCGTCGAGCACGCCACCGGGCTGACCGAGGAGCTGATCCCGGTCTTCGCCGAACGCGGCGTCGCGATCGTCCCGACGCTGGTCAACATCGCCACCTTCCCGGGTCTCGCGGCCGGTGGCGAGGGCAGGTTCCCGGCCTGGGCCGCGCACATGCGCCGGCTGCACGAGCGCCGGTACGACACGGTGGCCGCCGCGCACGACGCGGGCATCCCGGTCTACGTCGGTACGGACGCGGGCGGCTCGCTGGCGCACGGCCTGGTCGCGGACGAGGTGGGCGAACTGGTGAAGGCCGGGCTGACCCCGGCCGAGGCGCTCTCGGCGGCCAGCTGGGGCGCGCGCCGCTGGCTGGGCCGGCCCGGCCTGGAGGAGGGCGCGCCGGCGGACTTCGTGGTGTACGACGAGGACCCGCGCGCCGACGTCCGGGTGCTCGCCGATCCGCGGCTGGTGGTGCTGCGCGGGCGGCCGGTGGGGTAGCGGGCGCGGCGGGTGGTCGTGCCCGGCCGTCCCGGTCGCCGCTGCGGCCGTCTCCCGGTTCCGGGCCGGCTCGCG
>NZ_JBEYVJ010000136.1:0-19068 GCF_040643935.1 Kitasatospora sp. NPDC047058
TACATTCCGAACCCGGAAGCTAAGCCTCACAGCGCCGATGGTACTGCAGGGGGGACCCTGTGGGAGAGTAGGACGCCGCCGAACAATCATTCACAAAGAACCCCTGATCCCTCACGGATCAGGGGTTCTTTGCATTTCCGGTGACGTATTGTCAGAGCATGGACGATCAGACAGCGGTCATTGCGGACAGCGTGCTCCGGCCCGGGCAGCGCGACGGCGCCCTGCGCGTTCTGGCGGAGGCCCAGGCGGTGGACGGCCGGGCCGCCGTGTCCGAGCAGGGCCGGATCCGGCTGCGGTCCTCGGAGACGCCCCGGCCGGGTGTCACCCACGTCGTCGAGACCGAGCCCGCGGCGGACGGCACGACCGTCGTCGGCTACGGCCAGCTCGAAGTCCCCCAGGACGCCGCCGACCACCCGGCCGCCCACCCGTCCGCCGAGCTGGTGGTCGATCCTGCGGCCCGCGGTCGCGGCCTGGCCCGTCCCCTGGTGGACGCCGTGCTCGCCGAGGCGCACCGCGCCGGCCGGGACCACGTGGACTTCTGGGTGCACGGCGGCCATCCGGCGGCCCGCCACCTGGCCGAGGAGTACGGCGCCGAGCTGGTCCGTGAGCTGCGGCAGATGCGCCGGACGGGATCGCAGACCGAGGAGGTCGCCCTCCCGGACGGCGTCGAGCTGCGGACCTTCCGCCCGGGCGAGGACGACGCCGAATGGCTGCGGCTGAACGCCCTCGCCTTCGCCCACCACCCGGAGCAGGGCGCCTGGACCGACCAGGACCTCGCCGACCGGCTGGCCGAGCCGTGGTTCGACCCGGCCGGCTTCTTCCTCGCCACCCGCGGCGGCACGGTGGTGGGCTTCCACTGGACCAAGGTGCACCCGGCGACGTCCGCCGGGCCCGAGCTCGGCGAGGTGTACGTGGTCGGGGTGGACCCGGCGGAGCAGGGCAGCGGCCTGGGCCGGGCGCTCACCGCGGCGGGCCTGCGGCACCTGACCGGCGGCGGCCCGGGCGAGCGCGGGCTGGACACCGTTTTGCTGTACGTCGACGCCGACAATACGGCCGCCGTGCGGGTATATGAACGACTGGGATTCACCGTGCACGAGGTGGACCTGATGTACCGCGCCCAGTACCGCGGTGGCCGGGACGTCCGCTGAGGGACGCCCTGAGGCATAGCGGAGAGGCGGGGAAGGGGCAACAGGATGGACGGCTTGCCCCGGCCCCGACCGACTCAGCTTTCCTCCTGGCCATGCGGTGTTTACCGTGGATTCAATTGCTGCCGCGAAGATCACAGGATGAAGTCCGTAGTGTCTCGCTCGTGCAGCGTCGGCCGCCATCCACTGGCCGGTGCTGCACAGACCGCGCCGGGTGGATGGGCGCTGGCGCTGGGCGGGGCCGACGGCCCGCAGAACCTGTCGCGACCGGACGCCGTCCTGCTGGAGGAGCTGGAACCCATGAGCATCCCCCGCCCCGTCCCTGCCCCGCTGGCCCCGCCGGCCCGGATGTCCAGCGCGCTGGGGATACCGCCGGAGCTGCCGGCCGCGGACGAGCAGGAGTTCGACGAGCTGCCGCAGGGCCGCTTCCTGGACCGCGAGCGCAGCTGGCTGGCGTTCAACGAACGCGTCCTGGAGCTGGCCGAGGACCCGGCGATCCCGCTGCTGGAACGGGCCAAGTTCCTGGCGATCTTCGCGAGCAACCTGGACGAGTTCTTCATGGTCCGGGTGGCGGGCCTGAAGCGCCGGATCGCCACCGGAGTGGCCCAGCGCAGTGCGAGCGGCCTGCAGCCGCGTGAGGTGCTGGACCTGATCTGGACGCGTTCGCGGGAGCTCATGGCCCGGCACGCCGCCGCCTTCCAGCAGGAGGTCCTGCCGGACCTCGCCGCCGAGGGCATCGAGCTGGTCCGCTGGCCGGAGCTGGCCGAGAAGGAGCAGTCCCGGCTGCACACGCTCTTCCGGCAGAAGATCTTCCCCGTGCTCACGCCGCTGGCGGTGGACCCGGCGCACCCCTTCCCGTACATATCGGGACTCTCGCTCAACCTGGCCGTGGTGGTCCGCAACCCGGTCTCCGGCCACAAGCACTTCGCCCGGGTGAAGGTTCCGCAGTCCCTCGCCCGCTTCCTGGAGGCGTCGCCGCAGCGGTACGTGCCGCTGGAGGACGTGATGGGCGCGCACCTGGAGGAGCTCTTCCCGGGGATGGAGGTGCTGGCGCACCACGCCTTCCGGGTCACCCGGAACGAGGACCTCGAGGTGGAGGAGGACGACACCGAGAACATCCTCAAGGCCCTGGAGAAGGAGCTGATGCGGCGGCGCTTCGGCCCGCCGGTGCGGCTGGAGGTCGAGGAGTCGATCGACCCCTACATCCTGGACCTGCTGGTGCGGGAGCTGAACATCACCGAGGCGGAGGTCTTCCCGCTGCCCGGCCCGCTCGACCTGACCGGTCTGTTCGGCATCGCCGCGCTGGACCGCCCCGAGCTGAAGTACCCGAAGTTCGTGGCGGGGACCGCGCGCGGGCTCACCGACGTGGAGTCGGCCTCGCAGCCCGACATCTTCGCCGCGATGCGCGAGCGGGACGTGCTGCTGCACCACCCGTACGACAGCTTCTCGACCTCGGTGCAGGCCTTCCTGGAGCAGGCCGCGGCCGACCCGGACGTGCTGGCGATCAAGCAGACGCTGTACCGGACCTCCGGCGACTCGCCGATCGTCGACGCGCTGATCGACGCGGCGGAGTCCGGCAAGCAGGTGCTCGTCCTGGTCGAGATCAAGGCGCGCTTCGACGAGCAGGCCAACATCAAGTGGGCCCGCAAGCTGGAGGAGGCCGGCTGCCACGTCGTCTACGGCCTGGTAGGGCTGAAGACGCACTGCAAGCTGTCGCTGGTGGTCCGCCAGGAGGGCGACACCCTGCGCCGCTACTCGCACGTGGGCACCGGCAACTACCACCCGAAGACGGCCCGGCTGTACGAGGACATCGGGCTGCTGACTTCGGACCCGCAGGTCGGCGCGGACCTCTCGGACCTCTTCAACCGGCTCTCCGGCTACTCGCGCCGGGAGTCCTACCGCCGTCTGCTGACCGCGCCGCGCGGTCTGCGGGACGGGCTGATCTCGCGGATCCACAACGAGATCGCCCACCACCGGGCCGGCCGTCCGGCGTACGTGAAGCTCAAGGTCAACTCGATCGTCGACGAGGCCGTGATCGACGCGCTGTACCGGGCCTCCCAGGCCGGGGTCCCGGTGGACGTGTGGGTGCGCGGGATCTGCGCGATCAGGCCGGGCGTGCCGGGGCTGAGCGAGAACATCCGGGTCCGGAGCATCCTCGGGCGGTTCCTGGAGCACTCCCGGATCTTCGTGTTCGGCAACAACGGCGACCCGGAGGTGTGGATCGGCAGCGCCGACATGATGCACCGCAACCTGGACCGCCGGATCGAGGCGCTGATGCGGATCACCGACCCGGCGCACCGGGCCGAGCTGTCCGGGCTGATCGACCTCGGGGTGTCGGACGAGACCGAGTCCTGGCACCTGGGGGCGGACGGCGTGTGGGAGCGGCACGCCCAGGACACCGAGGGCAAGCCGCTGCGGCACGTCCAGGACCTGCTGATCGACTCGCGGCAGCGCCGTCGGGCGGCCGCCGCCCGCTGAGCGTGCGCCGCCGCCACGGCGCACGGTGTCGACCCACCGGCCCGGACCACCGACGTGAACCCGGGTACCGGCCCCCGCGGCCGGTGCCCGGCTCACCGAGGCGGTCCACGGCCGCGAGCCACTGATGCGAGCCGCTGAGCGGTCGGGGACCCGCCGCAGCGGTCGGCCACCAGCCCCGGGCGACCGGCCCGGGGGAACGGGGATCTACCTAGTCATGACCGATGCGCCGATGACGGCCCAGGCGGCCACCACCGCGACCGCCGGGGACATCCTCTCCAGCCACCTCACCGCCCAGGCCGGCGCGTTCCTGCGCGCGCTGCCGCTGGCGGTGGGCGAGGCCGGCGCCAGACCGGGGGCGGCCCCGTCCGCCGGCACGGCCGACCTGCTGCGGGCGGTGCGGCGGATCGGCGGGCTGCTGCACACCTTCGGCGCGACCTTCGAGCAGACCTGGGCGCAGGAGTCGCGCACCGAGCTGCGCTGGCTGCTCAACCTGCTGGCGCTGGAGCCGGGGTACGTGCGCAAGGCGGCGCGGCTGCTGGGTGCGCTGGACGCGCTGAGCGGCAGCGAGGCGGACGGTCCGGGGATGCTGGCCGGGCACGCCGGGGTGCCGAAGGCGCGGGCGCTGCTGGACCGCCAGCTGACGCTGGCCAGGACCCGGGCGCACACGACGGTGCTGCAGGAGCTGCGCTCGGCGCGGCTGCACGCGCTGGCGGACCGGATGACGCTGCTGGTCGCCGAGGCGCCGCTGCTGGACGCGGCGGAGGGGCGGGCCGGCGCGGTGCTGCTGCCGCAGGCCGCGGCGGCGTTCACCGCGCTGACCGCGAGCGCCCGGCAGCTGCCGCTGCACCGGGCCTCGACGCCGTACGGCGGGGACGGGCTGCGGCGGCTCGGTGCGGTGCCCCAGGCCCGGGGCGCGGTGGACGCGGACGCGGCGCTGGCGGCGGACGACGCGCCGTGGCTGCGGGTGCGGATCCTGGTGAAGCGGGCCCGGTACGCGCTGGAGGTGTGCGGCCGGCCGGCCCACGAGCTGGACGAACTGGACGGGGTGCTGGGCCGGCACCAGGAGGCGTCGGACGCGGCGGTCACCGCGGCGACGGCGGCACGGACGCCGAGGATCACACCCGCCACGGCGTACGTGCTCGGCGTGGTGCATGCTGATCAACGACTGGAGGTGGAGGCGGCGCGGTACGCCTTCGGACACCGGTGGCCCGAACTCCCGCCCGGGCTGGACGCGTGGCTGGAGATCCCCCCGGCGGAGGGCTGGGGGCCGACCCCCGCACCCCGGATGGCATGAGTTGCGCAACCGCCTGAGCACCGAACAGGCCGACGGTCCCCGTACGAGCGGCAGTGCCGGTGCCGGGCGGGCGCCGGTGATCCTGGCGGCGGGTGCGGTGCTCTGGCTGCCGGGGCGGCCGAAGAAGAGCGGACGGCTGGGCCGGCCGCGGATCGCGGTGATCCACCGCCCCAAGTACGACGACTGGAGCCTGCCGAAGGGCAAGCTCGACCCGGGCGAGGGCGTCGTCGAGGCGGCGCTGCGCGAGGTGCGGGAGGAGACCGGGTTCACCTGTGTGCTGGGGGCGGAGCTGCCGGCCCAGCACTACTTGGCGCAGGGGCGGCCGAAGGAGGTCCGGTACTGGGCGGCGGTGCCGGCCGCCGGGGCGTTCCGGCCGAGCCGGGAGGTGGACCGGCTGGAGTGGCTGCCGGCCGGCAAGGCGCGGGCCCGGCTCACCCATGACCGGGACCGGTTGCTGGTGGACGCGTTGCTGGAGATGCTGGGCGCGCGACCGGTCGCCGGTTCCGGCAGGTCAGGGGTGAAGGAACGGGGGAAGTGATCTCCCCGCGCCCTTGCCGTGACGCAACCGTTACTACGTGACGCAGTTTCCTGCCATCCGTTCGAGGTTCACTCCCCGTTCACTTCGGACCGGCTGACGCGTCACTTGCCCGGCCTAACTTCGGGACCACCGGAGGGCCGATCGGGCCCCGGACCACAGCAAGACCCGCGCTCCGCCGTGTTCGCACGGGCCCGCGCGCCGGGCATTGCCACAGAAAGGGACACCCTGTGAAGCTCCAGCGGAACGGCCGCTCCAAGGCCCTCGCCATCGGTGCCATGGCGCTCGTCAGCTCGCTGTCGCTCGCCGCGTGCGGTTCGGACGAGAACAACAACAACGCCGGCACCGGTGGCGGCAGCGGCTCCGCCTCGGCCGCCGCGATCAACTGTGGCAGCAAGCCCTCCGCCCTGGTCGCCGCGGGCTCCACCGCGCAGGGCAACGCGATCGACGTCTGGAAGACGAACTTCGGCGCGGCCTGCTCCGGTGCCACCATCAACTACGGCGGTGGCGGCTCGGGCGCCGGCGTCCAGCAGTTCACCCAGGGCAAGGTCCAGTTCGCGGGCTCCGACTCGGCCCTGAAGCCGGCCGAGGTCGACGCGACCAAGGCGGTCTGCACCGGCGGCCAGGGCATCAACCTGCCGCTCGTCGCGGGTCTGATCTCGATCGTCTACAACGTGGAGGGCGTCGACAACCTGGTCCTGGACGGCCCGACCACCGCCAAGATCTTCGACTCGCAGATCACCAAGTGGAACGACCCGGCGATCGCCGCGCTGAACCCGGGCGCGAAGCTGCCGGACGCCGACATCCAGGCCTTCCACCGCTCGGACGACTCCGGCACCACCGACAACCTGACCAAGTACTTCGCCAAGACCTCCGGCGGTGCCTGGTCCTACCCGGCCAGCAAGACCTGGGCCGGCAAGGGCGGCCAGTCGGCCAACGGCTCCGCGGGCGTCTCGGCCCAGGTGAAGCAGGTCAAGAACTCGATCAGCTACGCCGAGCTGTCGTTCGCCCAGACCAACAACCTGAAGAGCGCCGCCATCAACACCGGCGCCTCCAAGCCGGTCGAGGCCACCGCCGCCAACGCCGCCAACACCTTCGCCAAGGCGAAGATCGCCGGCACCGGCAGCGACCTGGCGCTGAGCCTCGACTACGCGACCAAGGACGAGGGCTCGTACCCGATCGTCCTGGTCACCTACGAGGTCGTCTGCGACAAGGGCAACAAGGCCGACACCCTCGACACCCTGAAGGCGTTCCTGGGCTACGGCATCAGCGAGGCCGGCCAGAAGGCCATCGGCGAGAAGGGCTACGTCCCGCTGCCGAAGGAGCTCACCGACAAGGTCAACGCCGTCATCCCGACGCTGGCCTGATCCCAGTAGGACCTCCGGTGGAGCGGCCCCGTGAACGAGGGGGGCCGGGGCCGCTCCGCCGGCAGCACTGACCGAGAAGCACGTCCGGGGCACCGCCGCCAGGGTGCCGCCCCCTCGGGGCAGCACCATCAGACCGGAGTAGACCAATGACTTCATCCTCCCCTGCCGGCCCGCGAGGCAGGGAACGCCGCAAGCGCGACAGCCGCGTCGGCGACAAGATCTTCATGAACCTGTCCCGCGGGTCGGGCATCCTGCTGCTGGTCGTCATGGCCGCCATCGCAGGCTTCCTGACCTGGCGCTCGGGCATCGCCCTGAGCAAGAACGAGGGCAACTTCCTCACCACGTTCGAGTGGACGCCCGACGCCCCGAAGCCGGTCTTCGGCATCGCCGTCCTCGCGTTCGGCACCATCGTCAGCGCGCTGATCGCGATGGCGATCGCCGTCCCGGTGGCCATCGGGATCGCGCTGTTCATCTCGCACTACGCGCCGCGGCGGATCGCCCAGCCGTTCGCCTACCTGGTGGACCTGCTCGCCGCGGTGCCCAGCATCATCTACGGCCTCTGGGGTGCGCTCTTCCTGGTGCCGCACCTGGACGGTCTGACCAGCTGGCTGGACCAGTACCTCGGCTGGACGTACGTCTTCGACCAGTCCCGGGCCGGCACCACCCCGCGCACCCTGTTCACCGTCGGCATCCTGCTGGCCATCATGATCCTGCCGATCATCACCGCGGTCAGCCGCGAGGTCTTCCGGCAGGTGCCGCGGATGCACGAGGAGGCGGCGCTCGCGCTCGGCGCGACCCGCTGGGAGATGATCCGCACCGCGGTGCTGCCGTTCGGCCGCCCCGGCATCATCTCGGCCTCGATGCTCGGCCTCGGCCGTGCGCTCGGCGAGACCATCGCGGTCGCCGTGGTGCTCTCCTCCAACAGCGTCCTCTCGCTGCACCTGCTCGACCCGGGCGGCGGCACCTTCGCGCAGAACATCGCGCTGAAGTTCAACGAGGCCCAGCCCTTCGGCCGGGACGCGCTGATGGCCTCCGGCCTCGTCCTGTTCGTGATCACCCTGCTGGTGAACGGTGCCGCGCGGCTGATCGTCGCCCGCCGCAAGGAGTACTCGGGGGCCAACGCATGAGCGCCGCGACCACTACCGTTCCGGCGGACGCGCGCCCCCTCGGCCGCCCGCTGACCGCCAACCGGCTGCCCAAGTGGGCCCCGGCCGCGGTCGCCGCCGGCTCGATCGCCCTCGGGTGCGGCATCGGCGCCCTCGGCGGCCTGGAGAGCCACATCCAGTGGGGCCTGATCTCCGCGATCCTCTTCGTGGTCATCAGCTACCTGCTCGCGGCCAAGGTCGAGGGCCGCCGGCAGGCCAAGGACCGCTTCGCCACCTCGATGGTCTGGGTCGCCTTCATCCTGGCGGTCATCCCGCTGCTCGCGCTGACGGTCTACACCGTCCAGCAGGGCGCCGAGGTGGTGGACGGGTACTTCCTGAGCCACTCCATGAAGGGCGTGCTCTCCGCGGGCCCCGGCGGTGGCATCTACCACGCGCTGATCGGCACCCTGGAGCAGGTCCTGCTGGCCTCGCTGATCGCCGCTCCGATCGGTCTGCTGACCGCCGTGTACCTGGTCGAGTACGGCCGCGGCAAGCTCGCCAAGGCCGTCACCTTCTTCGTCGACGTCATGACGGGTGTCCCGTCGATCGTCGCCGGTCTGTTCATCCTGTCCCTGTGGAACCTCGCCCTCGGCTTCAACTACTCCGGCTTCTCGGGCAGCCTCGCGCTGGCGATCCTGATGATGCCGGTGGTGGTCCGCTCCACCGAGGAGATGCTGAAGCTCGTCCCGAACGAGCTGCGCGAGGCGTCGTACGCGCTCGGCGTGCCGAAGTGGAAGACCATCCTGCGGATCGTCCTCCCCACCGCCATCGGCGGCATCACCACCGGTGTGATGCTCGCGGTCGCCCGCATCACGGGCGAGACCGCCCCGGTGATGATGCTGGTCTTCGGCGCCGACTACATCAACAACAACCCGTTCGACGGGCCGCAGCAGTCGCTGCCGATGTACATCTGGCAGCAGTACGCGGTGGTGAACAACGACTACGGCTACGCCCGTGCCTGGGGTGCGGCGCTGGTGCTGATCGCCTTCGTGATGGGGCTCAACCTCATCGCCCGGGGCATCGCGCGCTGGCGCTCGCCCAAGGGCGGACACTGAGCGACCGACTGACGAAGAAGACGAGAGAAGAACAATCATGGCCAAGCGCATCGACGTCAGCGGACTGTCCGCCTTCTACGGCACCACCAAGGCCATCGAGGACATCTCGATGAGCATCGAGCCCCGCTCGGTGACGGCCTTCATCGGCCCCTCCGGCTGCGGCAAGTCCACCTTCCTCCGCACCCTCAACCGGATGCACGAGGTGATCCCCGGCGCCCGCGTCGAGGGCAAGGTCCTCCTGGACGACGAGAACCTGTACGCCTCGAACGTCGACCCGGTCGCGGTCCGCCGCTCGGTCGGCATGGTCTTCCAGCGCCCGAACCCGTTCCCGACCATGTCGATCTACGACAACGTGGTCGCCGGGCTGAAGCTCGCGGGCGTGCGCAAGAAGTCCGTCCTGGACGGCGTGGTGGAGAAGTCCCTCAAGGGCGCCAACCTCTGGAACGAGGTCAAGGACCGGCTGAGCAAGCCGGGTGCCGGCCTCTCCGGCGGCCAGCAGCAGCGCCTCTGCATCGCCCGCGCCATCGCGGTCGAGCCGCAGGTCCTGCTGATGGACGAGCCCTGCTCCGCGCTCGACCCGATCTCCACCCTCGCCATCGAGGACCTGATCGGCGAGCTGAAGGAGCAGTTCACGATCGTCATCGTGACGCACAACATGCAGCAGGCGGCGCGCGTCAGCGACCGCACCGCCTTCTTCAACCTGGCCGGGGTCGGCCAGCCGGGCAAGCTGATCGAGCTGGACGACACCCAGCGGATCTTCTCCAACCCGTCCGTGCAGGCGACCGAGGACTACATCTCCGGCCGCTTCGGCTAAGGAGTGCCCCCGTCACGAGCCGCAGGGCGAGTGACGGGTCGCGAGCCACTTCGCGGTGCTGCATGGCGGTGCCGCCGCGAAGTATGGAAAAGGGCCCGCCCCCGAGATGTGGGGGCGGGCCCTGTCCTGTCGTCCGGCCGGGGCTCAGCCCCAGAACAGGTGGACGAACCAGTAGATCAGCGCTGCGACGATGGCGGCCGCCGGCATCGTGATGAACCAGCCGAGCACGATGTTCTTCGCGACGCCCCAGCGGACCGCGCGGATCCGCTTGGTGGCCCCCACGCCCATGATCGCCGAGGTGATCACGTGGGTGGTGGAGATCGGCGCCTTGTAGACGAACGACGTGATGTACATGACCGTCGAGGCGGTGGCCTCGGCCGCGAAGCCCTGCGGCGGGTCCAGCTCGATGATCTTGCGGCCGAGCGTCCGCATGATCCGCCAGCCGCCCGCGTAGGTGCCCAGCGAGAGCATGGTGGCGCAGGAGATCTTCACCCAGACCGGGATGTCGTAGGTGGCCTGCTCGCCGGAGATGACCAGTGCCATCACCACGATGCCCATGGTCTTCTGGGCGTCCTGCAGACCGTGCGCCAGCGCCATCGCGGCGGCCGAGGCGGTCTGGGCGACCCGGAAGTTGCGCTTGGCCCGGTGCGGGTTGGTCCGGCGGAAGATCCACAGGATCGCCAGCATCACCAGGAAGCCGCCGACCAGGCCGACCACCGGCGAGACGATCATCGGGATGATGATCTTGTCGATGACGCCGTCCCAGAGCACCTCGGTGCCGCCGGCCAGCGCCGCGCCCACCAGGCCGCCGAACAGTGCGTGGGAGGAGGAGGACGGCAGGCCGAAGTACCAGGTGACCAGGTTCCAGGCGATCGCGCCGACCAGCGCGGCGAACAGGATCGCCATGCCCTGGTCGCCGCTCGGGGTCTCGATGATCCCCTGGGAGACGGTGTGCGCGACGCCGCTGCCGAGGAAGGCGCCGGCCAGGTTCATCACCGCGGCCATCGCCAGCGCGGCCCGCGGGGTCAGCGCCCGGGTGGAGACCGACGTGGCGATCGCGTTCGCCGAGTCGTGGAAGCCGTTGGTGTACGTGAAGAAGAACGCAACGCCGATGACGACGATGAGTGCAGCCGTGTCCACGAGGGTCAGGACTCCTTGACGGCGATGGTCTCCACCGTGTTGGCGACGTGCTCGAAAGCGTCCGCCGCCTCCTCAAGGACGTCCACGACCTGCTTGAGCTTGAGCACCTCGATGGCGTCGTACTGGCCGGAGAACAGGTGGGCGAGCAGCTTGCGGTGGATCTGGTCGGCCTGGTTCTCCAGCCGGTTGACCTCGATCCAGTACTCGGTGAGGTTCGACATGCTGCGCAGGTTCGGCATCGCCTCGGCGGTGAGCTCGGCGGCGCGCGCCAGCACCTCGATCTGCTGCTCGATCCCCTTGGGCAGGGTCTGGATGTCGTAGAGGACGACCAGGTCGACGGCCTCCTCCATGAAGTCCATGATGTCGTCCAGCGACGAGGCGAGGCTGTAGATGTCCTCGCGGTCGAAGGGCGTGATGAAGGACGAGTTCAGCTGGTGGAAGACGGCATGGGTGGTGTCGTCCCCGGCGTGCTCGGCGGCGCGCATGCGCTCGACGATCTCCGCGCGGGCCGACACGTCTGATCCCAGCAGTTCCAGCAGGAGCTTCGATCCGACGACGAGGTTCTCCGCGGCGGCGGCGAACATGTCGTAGAAGCTCGTCTCCTTCGGGGTCAGGCTAAAACGCACGGAAATCTCCGATGTGCGGGGTACGGACTGAACGATGCTAGGTGCAACCGAACGCGATCGTGCAAACGGGGTGGTGGGGTGGGAACCAGAACTTCCGCTTCCGTCGGGTCGCCGCAGCAGTGCCCCGGTCCGCACCCCCGCGTGCGGACGTGAGCCCCCAGTCTGACGGAACCTCGCCTGGATCGCGCCTGCCGTGCGCACGGAGGATCCGGGTGTCTGCCCGGACGGGGGAACTCCTTCCGGGAGCCGCCGGGGAGCCGCCCGGGAGCCGCCGGGGAGGCCGTGCCGGGCCCGGGAAGTGCGCCGCAGGAACACCACGACGGGCCCCGGTGTTGGACACTGGAGGCCGACGCAGCCACGAGGCACTCAGACGAAGGCGGGCCGATGACCACGACGGAAGCGCGCACCGAGCCGGACCACGCGCCCGGGACCGAGCCGAACGGCGGGCAGGCCGCGCCGGCCGCCGCCGGCCACCACGACCACGCCGCGCACGGACCGCACGGGTACAGCGCCCAGAAGGACGCCCACCTGAAGCGGCTGCGCCGGATCGAGGGCCAGATCCGCGGCCTCCAGCGGATGGTCGACGAGGACGTCTACTGCATCGACGTGCTCACCCAGGTCTCGGCCAGCACCAAGGCCCTGCAGTCCTTCGCCCTCTCGCTCCTGGAGGAGCACCTGCGGCACTGCGTCGCGGCGGCCGCCGAGGAGGGCGGTACCGAGCTGGACGCCAAGGTCGCGGAAGCCACCGCCGCGATCGGCCGGCTGCTGCGCAGCTGACGGTCCCGCCGCTCGCCGGACGCGCTTCAGCTTCCTTCCGACGGCCCGTCGGCGGACGCACCGCCGTCGGGCCGGTCCAGCAGCACCTCGTCGATCCGCTCGGTCGGCAGCCGGTCGCCGGTGCTGGCCGTGGCGGCGATCATCAGCTCACCGGCCAGGTCGATCTCGTCGAGGGCCGCGTCGTCGTGGCCGCCGCTGCGGCCGCCCGTGGACGACACCACCTGCACCACCCCTTCAGCGCCCCGCCAGCCCGGGCGGCAGCCACCCGACGTCCAGCCTAGGCACTCCGGAGCCCGCCCACATGGCACGGACGGGCCATCTCGGCGCCGCCGAAACGGGTGGGCCCGGTCACTCCGGGTGGTCCACCGGAACCGGCGGCGCCCCTGCGCGCTTGCTCCGGACCTACTTCGGGCTCTCCGTGGGCTTCATCGCGTAGATGTCGGAGGCCGCCGGTTCGGCCGCCTCCACCGGCTTGCCGAAGTCGGCCAGGGCGGTGGTCGAGGTCACTTTCACCTGGTCCTTCGCCTCCTTGGACCCGGCCACCCCGGCGAAGGTGAACACCTCGACCACCTTGTGCAGCCGGCCCTGCTCGTCCAGCCAGACGTCGTACGGGACGTCCTTGACCGTGAAGGTCTGCGCGGCCATCCGCAGGCCGTCTCCGCCGCGGCCGCCGGTGGCCTCGGCCGCCTTGGCCAGGTCCAGGGTGCCGCGGTAGTGCTTCAGCGCCACCCCGCCGGCCGTCTCGGCACCGACCAGCTCCGCCTTCTGCGCCCCCCGTAGTGCGCCGGTGGCGGCGGCAGGGTCGGTGGCGCCGCTGCTGACCAGGTTGCCGTCCGGGAGCTGGCGCACGTCCAGCTTGACCCACTTGCCCTCGGGTACCTTGGCGCCGCTGTTCTGCAGGTAGACGGTGCCGGGCAGGACCACCTCGACGATCTTCCCGGTGGTCGCCGCGCCCGGCGGCACCGTCACCTCCAGCCGCCCGATCCGCTTCACGTAGTCGTAGCCGCCGGTGCCGGTGAAGACCGCCTTCTTGTCGGCGGACTCGGTGACCAGCTCGGTGGTGGTGTGCGCGGAGCCCGTCCGGCCGGTGATGTCCGCGGAGTTGCGCACGGCCGTCACGGGGTCGGCGGAGAGCTGGTCGGGGGTGCTCGCGCCGCGGTCGGCCGCGTCGCCGTCCGGGCCCGCGGCGCCGCCGGAGCAGCCCGTCAGCCCGGCCAGGGCGGCGGCGAGGGCGACGGCCCCGGCCGCCGAACGCAGCTGTGGCAGCCCGCGGCCGGACCGCCGGCCGCTGCGCTGCTCGTCGGTCATCTTCATCCTGGCGACAACCCCCTCGGGCCCGACTGCCCCGCCGGCCACCACCACCGGGTGGGCAGAGCTCTTGCCGGGCAAACGAGTTGAGGTCCCGGGGGTTACGCGGCACCCGGCGTGCGGCGGCCGTCGCGCGCCGGGTGCCCGGCGCGTTACGGTGAAGCACGTGCACAGTGAGCTGCCGGCTGCCTCCGGCACCACCCCGATGCCCGAGCACCGCGTCGCGATCACCGAGCGCGGTTCCTTCTGCTTCGCCACCTGCAGCTGCGGCTGGTTCTCACCGGCCCGCCGCTCCCGCGACCTCACCAGACGTGAGGCCGCCGGTCACCTCGCCGCGAACGGCGGCGGCGCGTAGCCGCGGGCTCCGATTCGCGGGCCGGATTCGCAAGCCCGGTTCGGTGCGGGGGTGTCAGGCCGCGAGGTCGGACTCCGGCGGTTGCTCGTCCGCCCGGACGGCGCCGCGGCCGCCCCCGCGTCGCCGGCCCCCGCCCGGGCGCGGGCCGCCGCTCTGCGGCGCCCGGATCAGCGGGGCGACGGCGGTCCGGCCGAGCGCGTGGCAGAGCGGGACGAGGACGGCCATCGCGATCGGCGCCAGCAGCAGGACCACCGCGGTGGCGAGCGCGAAGCCGCCGATCACGTCGGTGGGGTAGTGGACGCCCATGTACATCCGGCAGAAGCCCTGCAGCAGCGCGAGCCCGCCGGCGATCCAGCCCAGCCGCCGGTTCACCAGGAACAGCGCCACGGCGATCCCCATCGACATGGTCGAGTGGTCGCTGACGAAGGAGTGCGTGCCGGCCTTGCCGTCCACCAGCACGTCCAGTCCGGGGTGGTCGACGAACGGGCGCGGCCGGTCCACGATGGCCGCGATCGGCAGGTTGGCCAGCTCGGCGATGGCGACCGAGAGTGGCGCCCAGAGCAGGCCGGCCACGGCCACCGGGGCGTCCGGGCGGCGTCTGGCCTGCAACCAGCCGACCAGGCCCAGCACCGCCAGGCCGATCAGGATGCCGTACTCGCCGATCCAGGAGACCGCGTGGTCCAGCCAGTCCGGGGAACGCTTGGCCAGGCCGTTGACGGCGTAGAGCAGGCCGAGGTCGGGGTTGGTCGTGTCGGCAAGCGGCGTCGACACGCCGCACCTCCTTCTGGTCCGCAGTACCTGTTCGTTCCGGCCGGGGGCCCGCCCAGCCCCTCCCGGCTCGGACCGGCGCGGAGGGGTGACGCGCAACCATCGGACACAACGTCATAACCGGGGCACAGCGTTCCACGGAAACGCGCGGTTATGGAAACTTGACTCAGCGTCCACAGTGCACGCACACCCGCAGGCCCGGGGCGGGTCAGTTCTTTGCAGGCGTTTGACCTGGACCTGTCGGGCCGGGGCCGGCCGCGACCGCGGCCCTGGCCGTCGGGGCCGCCGGCGCCGCGGAGGCGGGTTGGTTGGCGGCGGGTTGACCGGCAGCGGGTTGGCCGGCGGGGGCGGGAGTTTCGGGAGTGGGGGTGCCCGGGCGGCTCGGGGCGGTGATGCTGCCGTCCGCGTTGCGTCCCGGCAGGGCCTGGGCGCCGTCGGAGGTGACCCGGGTGGCGCCGATGTACTCCCTGGTGTCGATCTTGTCGTAGCGGATCACCGCGCCCGTGTGCGGCGCGTTGATCATGTAGCCGCCGCCGACGTAGATGCCGACGTGGTGGATGCTGCGCGGATCCGTCAGGTCCGTCGCCCAGAACACCAGGTCCCCCGGGCGCAGTTGGTCGCGCGAGGGGTGCGGCCCGGCGTACCACTGGTCGTTGGCGACCCGGGGGAGGGTGATGCCCACGCTGGCGTACGCGGCCTGGGTGAGCCCGGAGCAGTCGAACCGCCCGTTCTGCGAGGGCAGGCCCTCGCCGCCCCACAGGTACGGGGTGCCGAGCTTGGTCTGCGCGAAGTAGATCGCGCCGGACGACTGCGGGGAGACCTCCACCGGCGCGGTCGGCGCGGTGAAACTGCGGGCCATCGCCTGGATGTTCCGCACGTACCCCTGCGTCTCCTTGTACGGCGGCACCCCGTTGTACTTGGTCACCGCGTACGGACCGGCGTTGTAGGCGGCCAGCAGGTTGGCCTGGCGGTCGCCCGGAACGCCGGCGACGTCCTTGGCGAGCGCGCAGTCGAAGGTCGCCGCCGAGGCGATCGCGTCCATCGGGTCCCAGACGTCCTTCCTGCCGTCATTGTTGCCGTCGGTGCCGTATGTCGCCCAGGTGCCCGGCATGAACTGCGCCATTCCCTGCGCGCCCACCCCGGACCGGGCGCGTGGGTCGAAACCGCTTTCCTGGTACAGCTGCGCCGCGAGCATCGGCGGCGAGATCTCCGGACAGAGCGCGCCCCACTGCTGGATCGGCGCCTGGTAGGCCGCCGGAACGGTGCCCGGCGAGAGCGCGGCGTGATTCGCCGACTGCTGCGGCACCCCACTCGCCGCATACGTCCCGACCGTGACCAGTCCGATGAAGCCGACCGCGACAACTCCCGCAGCGGCGGCGGCCGTACCGGCCTTCCGGAGTACCATCAGCACCATCCCGACGAATCGTCAGCAGAAGTGTCCCGGAAGGCGTTGCTCACCGCAATCATCAGAGATACGAACAGTGAGCGCTATCCTTCGTACGGTGGACATCCTCGCGTACGTGTCCCATGCCTCACGACCAATCCGCGAGAAGCAGCCAAGTCGACATCAGATCTGGCCAAGAATAGGTTCCGACCCTTCGCGCGGACGGGGTCTGGGCCCTTGAATTTGCCTGATCGGGCGGTGAGATGGAAATGAACCTGAGCAGCGTGGACAGCATCGCGATCGGCCACCTGGCCGAGGACCCTCCAAAGAAGCCGAATATCGACACCATCATCGGCGGGATCGCCCCGGACTGGGGCCCGTTCGCGAGCCTCGGGTCGGAGGCCCGGGTGATGGTCGAGGTCGTCATGGCCGTGGCGATCCTGGCCTGCCTCGGCATCGCCGTCTGGGGCGCGGCCAAGCAGCGCATCGGCGCGACCGCCATGCGCGACAGCTTCGGCGCCGAACAGGGCAAGGGGCTGATCATCGCCGGGCTGACCGGCGTGTTCATCATCGGTTCACTCGGCACTCTGTTCACCATTGTGTACGGCATGGCCATCTGACGATCGGACAACCCGGACGCGTACCGACGGGCCACCCACCCGTCCGGCCGTCCGGCCGTCCTGATCCGCCGGAGTCCCCGCCGGGAACCCATCCACCACCCCGCCCTCCGCCCCCGTCCACGGGCGGAGGGGACCCGGAGCCGCCCCGGCTCCCCGCACCAGGAGGGCCGCCGTGCCGTTGTCCGACGACCAGCCGCACACCCGTACGCGGCTGCCGGTCGGCGAACAGCCCTCCTCCCAGTCGAGCGGCCGTCAGTCCAGGCCGTTGCGAACCCTGCTGACCGTCCTGGCGGTCGTCACCCTGCTGGTGGTCGCGATCTCCATCGCCAACCGCGGCAAGGCCGACCCCGGCACCGGCGGTCGCTCCGCCGACGCCGCCCCCACCGCCGCCTCCGGCGCGGGCCCCGCCCCCAGCGGCGACCAGCCCGTCGGCACCACCACCAACGGCATCGCGAGCGGCTTCCCGCACACCGACCAGGGCGCGCAGTCCGCCGCCGCCAACTACGCGGTGGCGATCGGCTCCGCCGACATGTTCCGTACCGACAGCCGCCACGCCATCGTCGCCACCATCACCGACCCGTCCGCCACCGCCACCCTCCAGTCCCGCCTCGACCAGGGGTTCGGGGGCGACACCGCCGCCCGCTACGGGGTCGACGCCCAGGGCCGCGCGCCGAAGGGCCTCACCTTCGTCAGCCGCACCGTCCCGGCCGGCACCAGGTCGGTCGACTACAGCGACGGCGACGCCAAGGTCGAGGTCTGGTGCACCGGCCTCACCGGCCTCGCCGGAGAGGGCTCCGTCCAGCCCGTCAAGGCGAACTGGTACACCCTCACCTTCGCCCTCCGGTGGACCGGTGGCGATTGGAAGCTCACCGACTTCGCAAGCCGGCAGGGCCCGGCCCCCATGCCGGGCGACCAACAGGCCGCCACCGCCGAGGAGATCACCGGCGCCGTCCAGCAGTTCGGGGGTTTCCGCTATGCCCGTTGATGCCTTCACCAGGAGCTTGTCCCGGGTCGGTGGGGTGTTTGGTGCTCTGGTCATGCTTCAGGCCGCCGCAGTGGCGGTTGCCTCTCAGGCGTTGGCCGATCCCAGCCCCAGTCCCACCGCGTCTCCCACCGGGAACGACTGTGATGTCCTGCCGCTGCCCGGTAGCGGCGTCTACTGTGCCACCAAGCCCGGTGGCGGCTCCCTTCCCGGCAGTTCGACCGTCGGGAGTGTCACCGATCCGCTCGGGTCGTTGGCGAAGGGGTGTTCGCAGGCGGCGGCGTGGGTGGTGCGGAGCCTGTCGGGGGCGATCGACGGGACGACGCAGGTGGACTTCACCAACGCGTCGTTCCTGCAGCAGTACGCGGTGGTGTTCGCCGCGTCGACGATCATCACCCTGGTGCTCTGGCTGCTGGCGGTGACGAAGCGGGCCGTGCGCGGGGCGCCGTTGACGACGGCGATCTCGGAGGCGATCGGCTTCCTCTGGCTGACCGTGGTGGCCTCGGCGTTCACGCCGCTGATCCTCTACACCGTGGTGAGCGCGACGGACGGGCTGACCAAGGCGATCGCGGTGGGGACGAAGTCGGACACCGGGACGTACCTGGGCGGGTTCGCGGACACGTTGGAGAAGGGCAGCATCGGCGGCGGCCCGCTGATCCTGATCATCGTGTCGCTGGTGGCCGTGCTGGCGGCGGCGGTGCTCTGGGTCGAGCTGCTGATCCGGGCGGCGATGCTGTACGTGGGCGCGCTGCTGGGGACGGCGGTGTACGCGGGCCTGGTGGACAAGCAGTTGTGGAAGCACGTGCGCCGCTGGGCGGGGGTGATGCTGGCGGTGGACCTGGCGAAGCCGATCATCGTGGTCATCCTCGGGCTGGCCGGCGCGGTGGCGACCGGTGCCGGGGCCGGCGACGACTTCGCCCGGGTGCTGTCGGGTCTGGCGATCCTGTTCCTGTCGATCTTCGCGAGCGCCGCCGTCTACCGTTTCGTGCCGGGCTTCGGCGACGAGATCATGAGCATGCGCAACGCCCGGGCCAACGCGGTGTCGGCCGGTTCGGCGATGATCAACGGAACGGCGAACCTGGTGAAGCAGGGCATCAGCACGCACGGCGACCGCGGCCCGCAGGGGGCCGGCGGGGGTGGCTCGGCCTCGGGCGGCGGTTCGGTCGCCCCGGGCATCGCCGCCCACGCCGCGCGGACCCCCGCACCGCCGGCACAGGCCGCACCGCCGGCCGCGGGGCCGATGCGCGACGTTCCGATCCGCGACAGCAATCCAGC
>NZ_JBEYVJ010000137.1:0-19068 GCF_040643935.1 Kitasatospora sp. NPDC047058
CGATCCGACAACCGCTCACCCGCAGGCGACTTGACCTGCCCCACCCTCGCCACACCACAACCAACGAGGCACGGACCCCAAAGTCACCGGCATTGCCCCTAGCCCCGCAGGTCCACCAGCAACGGCGGCACCTGCTCGCCCGACACCGCCGTCAGCGACACCACCGCGTGCCCCGCCGGCAACGCGTGCGCCAGATCCGACGGCGACCACCGCAGCCGCTCCACGTCCCGCGTCGTCACCGACTCCGTCTGCGCGGTCGTCCCCGACAACGCCTTCCGCCCCAACCGCCCGGCCCTGCGGACGACGCCGCCCTCCGTCTGGGGAGCGTGGGTGACGACCCTCTCGTGAATCACGTGGGTGCCCCAGGCTTCGGAGAAGAACTTCCCGTCCCAGGGGGCGATGCCGGGAAAGACCATCCGGCACCCGACAGCGCCGAACAACGGGGTCCGCAGGGCCTCCGGCAGGTCCATCAGCGTGCGCAACAACAGAACCGCGCCGGCGTTGGCGCCGCGCATCCGCTGCAGGCCCCGCACCGTTCCGGTATCCAGAGCCGCCGACGCGTCGTCCACCACGAGGCCTGCGAAGAGCGACCGGTCCTCCCGGGCCACCGCTGCCAGAACGAACTGACCGACCACCAGACGGGAGAGGATCCGCGCGGCCTCGGGGTGGCTGCGTTCGGGCAGCTTGATCCTGACGCGGAGCGGGTGGTCGAGGGCCTTCATGGCGAAGGGCGGCTTGCCGGTGCCGTCCATCGTGAACGCCCCCTCGAAGGAGGGCCGGTCCAGTAGCGCCAAACGGTCAGCCAGCAGCGCGCCCGGGTCGTCCGCCCGGCCCTGCTGCAGGTCCCGGTGCTTGAGGTCCCTCTCATGAGTCGTCAGCCGGCCGGCCTCTCGCAAGGCCTTCACCAGCGCTTCCTTCACCTCTGGATCACCTGCGAGCAGTCCCCGCAGCTCCCGCACGCCGGGGTAGCGGCCGTACGCGGCGTGAAACGGACCGACGACCTGCTGAAGAGCCACCCGGGCACTCTCCGCACGCGCCGTCAACTCGTCCGGCAGCAAGGCGTCCGCCAGCCGGGCAGCCGCCTCGTCCGGGTCCTGCGTGGCGCCGTACAGGTCCAACCCGTATACCGAACCGGCCTCTCCGAGCGAGATCACCACGTCGTACCAGGCATCCGGCCCGAGGTCGGCGTCCGAGGCCCCGACCGCCACCGCGCAAGCCCTTCCCGCGAGTGCCTGCAGGCAGAGTGCCTCGATGGCGGGCCGGGCCAGTCGCGCGGTCTTCCCGGTCCCCGCCGGGCCCACGGCCAGCAGCGAGGTGCCCAGAAGAGCCGGATCCAGTGCGAACCCTGTCGCCCGGTATGTCTGCGGGTTCTTCGGGACATCCTGAGTCGTTCCGAGCCGTACCTGTTGGACCAGCAGATCGTGATGCGCCACCCGCCCGTGCAGGTCCCTGCTTCCCGACGGATGACTGAACGCCGCTGCGCCCCGCACCTTCACCTGCTCCACGAAGGCCGGCACGAACGCCGGATCGGCCTGAGCCGACTCCCAGGCCCGCTGGATCCGCATGTAGTCGACGTCTCCCACGGGCTCCCGGTCCAGCGTCTCCGCCGCTGCGGCTGCCCCGCCGAAACGCTGGGCCGTCCACGGATCGGCAACCGGTCCCGGCTCCGGCTCGACCGCGGGCCTGGCGGAACCCTCTCCTTCATGGGTGATGGCTTTCGCCAGTACGGGGGCGACGTTCTGCCGCCAACCGTCCCGCGTGAGGAACCGTCTGCTGACCTCCCGCCAACGACCGGTCCGCCAGAAGACCGCCGCCGCGCAGCCGACGGTGACCATGTTGATCAGTATCTGTACGACGTTGAACTGGTCGGGGGACGTCCCGTCGAACCAACGGAGGATGAACCCCGCCCCGTACATCAGCACCACGGTGCCGATGTAGTAGGTCGCGACGGTCGCGATGACGTTCAGCCCCGCGCGCAGCAGCAGCGGCCAGGTCGCCACCCTGGCCTCCTCCGCGCGGTCCGGGTCGATCTGGCGGTAGCCCTGGCGGTAGATGCCCGGGGCGGCCTCGGGGCGGGGGGCCGCGACCCAGGCGGGGAGGTCGAAGGCGGGGGGGCGGGGGCGCTGGTGGGGCATGGGGGTGGGGGGTGTGGTGGTGGTCCGATCGCCGTGGCCCTGTGCCCCGTCCAGTTCCATGTACGGTCCCGCTCCCTCGCCCGCCCGCCCGGCCCGACCGCCGTCGGTGCCGCCATACCCATGCCGCCGTACCGGCGACACGCCCGCGCTCAATGTAGTGGAGCGGAGCGTGGGGGCAGCCGCACAACCCGCGCTGGCCGCCTCGGACAAGTCGGACGGCCCAGTGCTACCGAGTGGCGCATGCTCGCGCGGCGAGGGCGGCCGTAGCCTGCGAGGACCGAGTCGAGAAGTCTGGAGAAACCATGAGCGCCGCAACGCCGCTCCCGCAGGAGCGCCGCCTGGTCACCGCGATCCCCGGTCCGAAGTCGCAGGAGCTGCAGGCCCGCAAGCTGGGTGCGGTGGCGGCCGGCGTCGGCACCACGCTGCCGGTGTACGTGTCCCGCGCCAACGGTGGCGTGCTGGAGGACGTGGACGGCAACTCGCTGATCGACTTCGGCTCCGGCATCGCCGTGACCAACGTCGGCAACAGCGCCGAGGCCGTGGTGGCCAAGGCGTCCGAGCAGCTGGCCGCCTTCACGCACACCTGTTTCATGGTGACCCCGTACGAGGGCTACGTGGCCGTGGCCGAGCAGCTGAACGAGCTGACCCCGGGTGACCACGAGAAGCGCACCGCGCTGTTCAACTCGGGCGCCGAGGCGGTCGAGAACGCGGTGAAGATCGCCCGCGCCTACACCAAGCGCACCGCCGTCGTGGTGTTCGACCACGGCTACCACGGCCGCACCAACCTCACCATGGGCCTGACGGCGAAGAACATGCCGTACAAGCAGGGCTTCGGCCCGTTCGCCCCGGAGATCCACCGGGTGCCGGTGGCCTACCCCTACCGCTGGCTGACCGGTGCGGAGAACTGCGCCGCCGAGGCCGCCGCGCAGGCGATCGACATCATCAACAAGCAGATCGGCGCCGACAACGTCGCCGCGATCATCATCGAGCCGATCCAGGGCGAGGGCGGCTTCATCGAGCCGGCCAAGGGCTTCCTGCCGGCCATCGTGGAGTTCGCGAAGCAGAACGGCATCGTCTTCGTCGCGGACGAGATCCAGACCGGCTTCTGCCGGACCGGCCAGTGGTTCGCCTGCGACGACGAGGGCATCGTCCCGGACCTGATCACGACCGCCAAGGGCATCGCCGGCGGTCTGCCGCTGGCCGCGGTGACCGGTCGCGCCGAGATCATGGACGCCGCGCACGCGGGTGGCCTGGGCGGCACCTACGGCGGCAACCCGGTGGCCTGCGCCGCCGCGCTGGGCTCCATCGAGACGATGAAGGAGCTCGACCTCAACGGCAAGGCGCAGCAGATCGGCGAGGTCATGCTGGGCCGCCTGCGGGCGATGCAGGAGAAGTTCGACGTCATCGGCGAGGTCCGCGGCCGTGGCGCGATGATCGCGATCGAGCTGGTGAAGCCGGGCTCCAAGGAGCCGAACCCGGAGATCACCGCCGCCGTCGCGAAGGCCTGCCACGCCGAGGGCCTGGTGGTGCTGACCGCCGGCACCTACGGCAACGTGCTGCGCTTCCTGCCGCCGCTGGTGATGCCGGAGCACCTGCTCGTCGAGGGCCTGGACATCATCGAGGGCGCCTTCGCCCTCCAGGGCGTCACCGCCGCCTGAGCCCGCCGCACCCGGCCGCAGGCCGGTCGGCATGGACCCGCCGGAGGGATGTCCGGACAGCGCTGAACGGCCCGTGGGGATTCCTCCCCACGGGCCGTTCGGTCTGTGCGGGCCGTGCGGGGACGGCCCCGGCGGGCGGTGAAGATGCTGTGCGGAATCGCTGAAGCTCCTCGGCCCGGCACGGCCGTTGACGTAGTGTCATCACAGATGGACAGCGAGCCTCAGCCATGGACGGATCCGTTCGCGGCACCGCCCCCGGTGGCGGGTCCGCGTGCCGTCCGCGAGGACAACCAGGCCGGCCCGGAAGGGCCGGTGCACACCGAAGGCCGATCGACCGACCGTCCGACCCACACCCCCCGGGACGCGCGGAACGGCGATCATCAGAGCCGTCCCGGAGCTCTCCCCCCTGCTCCGGGGCGGCCGCTTCGCGTTCCCGGCCGGTTCGCCGGTTCGACCACCCTGCCGGTCCTGCTGGGTGCGGCGCTGGCGCTGGTGACCTGGCAGGTGGCCGTCGACGGGCCGCTGCTGGGCCTGGACCGCTGGGCCCGGCACGTCACCCGGGAGAGCCGGCACGACCTGCACAGCACACTGCTCGACCACGCCGGCCAGGCGCTCTCGGACCTGGGCAGCGCGGTCCCGGCGATCCCGGTGCTGCTGACCGGCGGGGCGCTAGCCGCCTGGCGGTCGCGCCGGGCCGGCGCCCCGCGCTGGTGGCTGCCCGCGGCGGTGTCGGCGCTGACCGCCGGACTGATCCCGCTGCTGGTCGTCCCGGCGAAGGCCCTGTTCGGCCGGCCGGGGCCGCTCGGGCTGCCACTGACGCCGGACCAGCTGGGCTGGTATCCGTCCGGGCACACGGCCACCGCGACCCTGTCGTACGGCGTGGCCGCGGTGCTGGTCGCCCGCACGGTGGGCGGCCCGGCCCGGCGCCGGCTGCACGCGGCGGGGGCGCTGCTCCCGGCCGGGGTCGGGCTCGGGCTGGTGTGGAGCGACTACCACTGGCTGCTGGACGTGGTGGCGAGCTGGTGCCTGGGCGGGCTGGTGCTCTGGGCGCTCGCCCGCCGGCTGCCGCGCGCCCACCGGCCGCCGCGCGACCGGCGGGATGCGCGTAACCGTCCGCGGGCCCTCCGCTAGTCCTCCTCGGGCGCGTCGTTGCGGTGGACGAGGCCGGCCTCGCCGTTGTCGCGCCGCCACTCGACGACCAGTTCGTCGCGGGCGCCGAAGCGGACCAGGTGGCGGCCGACGACGTCCTCCAGGCCGGGCAGGTTCTCGGCCGCGCCCTCGACGGCGAGCAGCAGGGCGTCGGGGGCGGCCTCCAGGGTGGCGGTCCCGGCGCTGAAGGCGAGGGTGCCGCGGCCGGTCTCGTCGGACCAGTGGGCTTCGATCTTGCGGCCCATGTGGGCGGCGAGCTGCTTGGCGTAACGGCCGGGGCGGTCGGTGGCGACGCGGGCTTCGGAGCGGGGCACGGGCCCTCCAGAGATCGGGGGAGGGAACTTAGGGTGCCCTCACTGTGACTACGCTAACCCAGATACTGAGCTTTACTCAACATATTTTCGCGCGCCCCTCACGGGCCCGCGCACGGCCGCCCGCCACGGCCCGGACCGGCCGATACCCTTGGTCGAACACCTGCCGAGGAGAGCCGCCCATGACCACCACGCCGACCGACGACGCGGCGAGCTCCTCCGGTTCCCCGGGCGACGACGGGCCGGCGACGCCCCAGGACACCGCCGCCGAACTCGCCGACGCGATGACCCGGGCGATCAAGCGGATCCGCCGCCGCACCAGCGAGCGCCTCGAGCCCTACGGCATCACCCCGGCCCAGGGCCGCGCCCTGCGCACCCTCGCGCACGCGCCCGGCTGTGAGCTGCCGGACCGGGCGATGCGGCTGAGCGACCTCGCGGACCGGCTGCACATCGCCCCGCGCTCGGCCACCACCGTGGTCGACGCGCTGGAGGAGGCGGGGATGGTCGAGCGCACCCCGGACCCGGCCGACCGGCGCGCGGTGCGGATCGTGCTGACGGCGGCCGGCCACTCGGCGGTGGAGCGGATCGGGCAGGTGCGGCACGAGGTGGCGCAGGAGTACTTCGGCCCGGTCAGCCCCGCCGAACAGGATGCGCTGCTGCGGGCACTGCGCTCCGCCGAGGCCGCGTACGCGGCCGCCACGCCGCCGCGGCGGCCAGGGCACCCGGGCGCAGCGCGGTGATCCCGATCCCGGCGATCACCAGCAGCGCGGCGCACCCGGCGAGCGGGCTGACCCGCTCGCCGAGGAGCAGCCAGGCCGAGGACATCCCGAACACCGGCACCAGCAGCGAGTAGGGCGCCACCGCGGTGGCGTCGTAGCTGCGCAGCAGGAAGCTCCAGGCGACGAAGCCGAACAGGGTGGAGACCAGCCCGACGTACCCGATCGCGCCCAGGCCGGCCGGGGTGATCCCGCGCAGCGCCTCGAGGTCCGCGGCCGGCCCCTCGACCACCAGCGAGAGCGCGAGCAGCGGCAGCGGCGGCACGGCGCTCACCCAGACCATCCAGCGCAGCGCGTCCGGCGGGGCCGCCTTGCGGGTCAGCACGTTGGACAGGCCCCAGGCCACGGCGGCGAGGATGACCAGGGCGAAGGCTCCGACGGGGCCGCCGAGACCGTGGTCGAGGGCGCAGAGGCCGATACCGGCGAAGGCGATCGCCAGGCCGGCCAGCCGCTGGCGGCCGGGCCGCTCGCGCAGCAGGACGCCGGCGAACAGCGCGGTGAAGACCGCCTGGCTCTGCAGGACCAGGGACGAGAGCCCGGCCGGCATCCCGGCGTGCATGCCGAGGAAAAGCAGCCCGAACTTGACCACCCCGAGCACGAACCCGACCGCCAGCACCCACCGCCAGGCCACCCGGGGCGGGCCGACGAAGAGGACCGCCGGGACCGCGACCACCGCGAAGCGCAGCGCGCAGAAGAGCAGCGGCGGGAAGTTCTGCAGGCCGACGTGGATGAGCACGAAGTTGAGGCCCCAGACGGCGGCGACCAGGACGGCCAGGGCGATGTGACGCGGTCTCATGCTGCCGCCGGTGGCGGCGGGGGTTGCGGTCATGGATCGAGGATGACCGCCGGCAACCGTGTAGCACCAGCGATGAATACTGAAGCCCACGCTTTAGCATTGCTGCATGATGGATCTGGGACGCCTGCGCGCGCTGCACGCGGTGGCCGTGCACGGTTCGGTCGGCGGGGCGGCGGCCTCGCTCGGGTTCACCCCGTCGGCGGTCTCGCAGCAGATCGCCAAGCTGGAGCGCGAGACCCGGACGGTCCTGCTGGAACGGCAGGGCCGCGGGGTGGTGCTGACGGACGCCGCGCGCGAACTGGCCGCCACCGCGCAGGCGGTGCTGGGGCTGGTGGAGCAGGCCGAGGTGCGGCTGGAGGAGCAGCGTGGCCAGGCGGTGGGACAGCTGCTGGTTGCCGCCTTCGCCACCGGTGCACGGGGGCTGATGCCGGGGGTGCTCGCCGACCTGCGGGAACGCTGTCCCGAGCTGGACGTCCGGCTGCTGGAGAGCGACCCGTACCCGGCGGCCGAGCTGGTCGCCCGGGGCGAGGTGGACCTGGCGCTGGTCCAGGACTGGCCTACGGTGCCGCTGCCGGTGCAGGAGGGCCTCTCCCGGCTGGACCTCGGCCCGGACCCGGTGGACCTGCTGCTGCCCGCGGCGCACCCGCTGGCCGGGCTCACCGTGGTGCCGGTGGGCCGACTGCGCGGGCTGCGCTGGACCAGCGTGCCGCCGGGCAACATCTGCCACGACTGGCTGGTGCGGACCCTGCGCGAGGTCGGCGAGGAGCCCGAGGTCTGCTACCGGGTCGGCGAGTTCGAGACCCAGGTCGCGCTGATCGCGGCCGGGCTGGGCGTCGGCCTGGTGCCGCGGCTCGGCCGGTCCGCCCTGCCGCCCGAGGTGGTGGCCCGGCCGGTCGTGCCGGAGCCCGCCCGCCGGGTGTTCGCGCTCTGGCGCACCCAGACGTCCCGGCGTCCGGCGATCACCGCTGCCCTGGGGGCGATGCGTGCCCGGTGGGCGGCGCTCGGCGGGTGAGCCCCGCCCCGTGGTGAGCCGAGACGGGTGGGCCGTGCGCCGGGTGGAGCCGTGCAACAGGTGCGGCGCACAACAGGCGCGACGGTACAACAGGCGCGCGGCGCGTCAGCCCGCGAAACCGATCACCAGCCACATGAAGCCCACCCCGACCAGGGTGCATACCAGCGTGGTCCGCGAGGGGTGCGGGCTGTGCGCCTCGGGGAGGATGTCGGAGGTCGCCAGGTAGAGCAGGAAGCCCGCGAAGAACCCGAGGTAGAGGCCGAGCAGCTGTTCCGGGATGGTGAACAGCAGGGTGATCGCGGCGCCGGTCACCGGCGCGAGCGCGTCCGCCACCAGCAGGGTCAGCGCCCGCCGCCGGTCGTTCCCGTAGAGCCGGGTGATCGTGTACGTGTTGAAGCCGTCGGCGAAGTCGTGCGCGACCACGGCGATGGCGACCACCGTTCCGACCGTGGTCCCGGCCTGGAAGGCCGCCCCGATCGCGAAGCCGTCCATGACGCTGTGGCCGACCAGGGCCAGCGCCGCGGTCAGCCCGATGCCCGGGGCCGCGTTACCGGCCACCCGCTGGTCGTGCACGGGGACGTGGGCGTGCCGGTGGCCGTGGGTGTGCTCGGCGTACTCCCCCTCGTGACCGCGGTGGATGGCCACCGCCCGCTCGACGATGTGGATGGCCAGGAACCCGGCCGCGAACATCAGCAGCGCCTGCGGGACGCCGTGGACCTCGTCGGGCGCCTGGCGCAGCGCCTCCGGCAGCAGGTCGAAGGCGACCACCCCGAGCATCAGCCCGGCCGCGAAGCCGAGCACCAGGTGGCGGCGGTCGCCGGTGCGCTGGGCGACGTAGCCGCCGATCAGCGTCATCAGGAACGCACCGGCGGCGACGAGGATCGCCGTCACCGCACGTCCTCCGAACCGGGCACCGCAGCCACTCCGACTCCCCCGTGTTCCGCCCGTTCCGGGCCGGCCGCCGACCGACACCGGACGGCTGCACCGACGGCCACCGTCGGGCGCCGCCACCCGGCCCGGGCCCGGTCACCCCGTCACCCGCGCCCCCAGCCTCACGCGGCGTCCAAACCGCTGCCCGCCGGGCGGGCCGTCAGGGTGAGCCGCGCCGGCCGGGGGCGCACCGGCGCCGGACCGCTCCCCCGAGGCTCCCTGGCTCCCCCGGGCTCCCCCGGCGCGCAGCGGCCCCGGACGCCGTGACCAGGCCGTGCAGTCAGTGGCTAGCGGCGACCGGAAGCCCGAGATGGGTGCGGGCCAGCTCCCGCACACCGTCGCCGTCGACCAGGTGGATGTGCTGGTGCCCGTCCTCACCGGCGAGGTCGAGCGCCTCCTCGGTGAACCGGCCGGTGGTCAGCCGCAGGCCGCGCTCGGCGGACTCCTCGCGGACCGCCTCCGCCAGCGTCCTGATCTCCTCCTCCCCCACCGGCTGCGCCGCGCGGGAGGCCCACACCACCCAGCGCCCGGGCAGCGCGCTGCCGGCCGGCCCCTCACCGGTGGCGACCAGCCCGGCCGGTCCGCGCAGCCGGACGCTCCACTGCGCCAGCCCGCCCCGGGTGAGCAGCTCGCGGACCAGCTGGGCGAACTCGTTCGCCGAGAGGTCCTGGGCGGACGGCACGGCGGCCCCCGCGACGGCGGCCGGTCCGATGCCGGTCAGGGCGTACGGGTCGGGGGTGACGGCGGCGCCGAGCTGACGCAGCCGCACCAACGCCTCGTCCTGCTCGGCGTCGGCGTAGACGCCCTCGCCGTCGTGCTCCTCGTACGGGGTGGCCGGCGGCAGCAGCCGGGTGCGGGCCAGGGCGTCGCGGTCGGCGTCCACGCTCACCAGGCAGAGCGGCTCCGCCCCGGCGGGTCCGCGCAGCCAGCCGTTGAGCACGACACCCGCCAGTATCTCGTCGGTGTCGACGGCGTCGGCCGCCTGCAGGGCGCGCAGCGCCACCCGGGCGACCAGCCGGAGGTAGTCGGTGGCCCGGTCGGCCGGCGGGCGGGGCATCGGGAGGATCTCGCCGTCGGGCCCGAGCCGGTAGCCGGTCAGCGAGGGCACCAGGTCGAGCGGGGGCAGGTCGAGGTCGAGGACGGCGGTGCGGGTGAGCGGGCGGTAGACCGCCCGGCAGGGCGCGGGCAGGTCCTGGGTGGCCGTCTCGGCGGCTGCCAGGGCCCGTTCGAGCAGCGACTCCACCGCGGCCGGCTCGGCCAGCCGGTACGCCCGACGGCACTCCTCCAGGCTGTCGTTGTACTCCCGCACCGCCCGGGCACGGGCCTGCTCGGCCTGCTCGTGGGCACGCCGGGACTCGTCCGCGGCCGGGCTGCCGGCCTCGGCCCGGCGGGTGCGCCACACCCGCAGCGCCCGCTGGTGGGTGAGCCGGGCCTGGGCCAGCTCGCGCTGGTAGCCGGAGTCCAGCAGCCGCCGGGCCGGGCTCCCGTCGGGGTCGGGGACGGCCGGCTCGGCCGGCGCGTAGTCCTCCCAGCGCGGCTCCGGGTCCTCAGCGGGCCCGGCCGCCGGGCCGTCGACCGGGTAGGGCCGCGGCTCGTACCGGCGCAGCTGGCTCTCGAAGTCCATGGCCGAGACGGGCAGCGCGGCCCGCCGCAGCAGGTCGGCCAGCCGCTGGTGCTCAGCCTGGACGGTGAGCGTGCGGTGGTGGGTCAGCGCGGCGGCCCGGGCGTGCGCGGCGACGGACTCGTCCCCGCCGGGACCGGCCGGGCCGCCCGCCGGAGCACCGTCCGACGGGCTCTCGTGGTCCGCCGGCCCGCCCGGCTCGCCGTGCTCGCCCGGCTCGTCCACGCCGAGGTCACGGAAGACCGAGGCCAGGAAGCCGGGTTGGGGGGCCGTGACCGTACCGTCGGAGCGGCCGTCTGCTGAGTACTGCATCGGTGGTCGTTCCCCCATGCTCGTCCGGCACCTGCCCGGGCCGGCCGGCGACCCCGCGGCCCGCCCCTGCCGGCCATTGTCCACCGAACGGGCGCACCGGTCAGCCAAGCCTCTCAGTTGGTCCTGGTGTTGGTCAGGTGCAGGCCGATGTAGCCGACATAGATCCGGCCACTGCCGGAACAGTCGTCGAGGTAGTGCAGCCTGGGTGCCGTCCGGCCGCCGCCGATCCGCAGGTGGGCGCCCATGAACGCACGCCGGGAGGCGTCGACGCACTCCGGCACCGGCAGCATCCGCTCCCGCTTCCACTTGGTGTGGCTGAAGACCGTCCGGGACTCCCCGCGCACCGCCTTGCGGGGCGGGAAGCGGTGGCAGCCGGCCGGGGTCCGCTCGCACCACTGCTTGAAGTCGCCGCCCGCCTCGCCGCGGATGGCGGCCTCGGCGTACTCCTGAAGGGCGGTCAGCCCGTCCCAGGTGAGCCGGGCCCAGCCGGTGTTGGAGCACTGCAGCTCGTCCAGCGCGAGTGCGCTCTTCTGGTCCCCGGTGAAGGTGAGCAGTGGGAACTCGCCCAGCCTGCGCATCAGTTCGGTGAAGCTGCCGGGGGCTCCGCCGGCCGCCGGGGCGGAGGTGGTGGGACCGGCCGGGCGGCGGCCGGGCCGGACGGGTGCGGCCGCACCTCCCTGGACGGCGCAGAACCGGCCCGTCAGCGCGCGCACCTGGGCGGCGCCGTGACGCCGCTCCCGGCGCAGGCTGTGCCGGACCCGCTCCAACTCGTCCGCCCTGGCCTGCTGCTCGGCCCGGTCCTGCTGCTCCTCGTGGGCGAGTACCGCCAGCTCGGCCCGGGCCGCCGCGTCCTGCGGGCCGGTGCCGGTGCGCGGCCCCTGCGGGGGCACCCGCAGGACCGGGACGGCGGCCAGCGGCGACGGCAGCGGCTGCTCGGCGGCGAGCCGGCGCGGCTCGCGGGCCAGCAGCCCGGCGGCGCGGCGCAGGTCCTCCTCGATCCGGCGGCGGGCCAGCACCGGGTGCCGGGCGCCGTCGTGCCGGGAGGCCGGGTCGACCTCGGGCAGGTAGGTGCGCACCGCCCCGCCGTACACGGCGTGGTACTCCAGTGCGACGTTGAACTCCGTCCGGGCGCCCGGGTCCAGGACGTAGGCGGTGGCGAGGCCGGGCAGTTGCCCGCAGAGCGGGCGGACGACCTCGGCGACCCAGTCGTCGAGGCCCCGGTCGGCCGGGACGCTGGCCACCACGGTGGGCAGCCGGCGTGCGGGGTCGCAGAGCTCGTCGATGAGGCCCTCGACGTCGGCGGCGGTCAGCACCCGCGGCGCGAGCTGGACGGCGGCCGGGCCGTCGGCGGCGTCGAGCAGCGGCAGCAGGGTGCGGGCGAGCTCGGGCACCGGCACCCGGCAGGGCGTCCGGACGCCGCTGCCGGTGGTGTGGGTCTCCGCCTCCAGCCAGACCCAGGTGGGGCCGCCGGCTCCGGTCGCTATGGTCAGCGTGAGCTGGTGGGTGCCGTGCGGGGCCGGGGTGCGCAGCCGGCGGCGGTCGTAGCGGCCGGCGACGGGGCCGCCGCGGAGCGGGCCGCCGTCGCGGTCGAGCAGGACGCGGCCGCCCAGCCGCAGGCGCTCGGGGGCAGCGGCCGTGCCGGGATCGTGCGGGGCGGGATCGTACGCGCCGGGATCGCGCGGGGTGGGCTCGTGCGGGGCGGGCTCGCGCACCGCCAGCGGGGGCTCCTCGCAGCCCTCCTGTTTCAGCCAGGCGCCGAGGCGCTGGTCGGCCAGGGCGAGGGCGTCGGCGTGCGGGAGCGCGGTGGTGACGGTCATCCGGTAGGGCGTCGCGGGGCCTCTCGGGCCGGGAAGATCGGCTCGGGCGGGCGACGGTGAGCGGTCCGAGGTCATGCGCATACCTCCGTGGTGCGGTGGTGGGGTCTCTCGTCCTCCATCGATGGGGGTTTCGTCCGGATCGGCCGGATCCTTGCCCAGGAAACGCCACAACCCGGAGTGGAAGTTCCAACTCCGGGTCACGTCAATACGTTCGAGTGAATCTGCTCAAGCCGCCTACCGCCGCGGGCCGTCTTCTGCTCCGGCCGCCGCGGGCGGCGCCGCCTCAGACCGGCACCTCGACGTACGTCCGGCCCGCCGCCACCGCAACCGCGGTGCCGCCGGTCGCCTCGGCCAGCCAGGTGTGGAACGCCGCCACGTCCGGCTCCGGCACCCCGACCTCGATCCGCACCCCGGTGGCCTCGTACGCCAGGTCGCTCACCGCGTACCCCGCGGCCCGCAGGTCGTTCTCGACCCGCCCGGCCCGGGTGTGGTCCGCCGTGACCGCGAGCAGCGCCACCGGCCGCCGCTCCAGCAGCCCGACCTCGTCCACCGCCTCCGACACCGCGTTCCCGTACGCCCGCACCAGGCCGCCGGCGCCGAGCTTGATCCCGCCGAAGTACCTGGTCACCACGGCCACCGTGTCGGTCAGCCCGCGGCGGCGCAGCACCTCCAGCATCGGCACGCCGGCCGTGCCGCCGGGCTCCCCGTCGTCGCTGGACCGCTCGCGCCGCTGCTCCTCGCCGACCACGAAGGCGGTGCAGTTGTGCCGCGCGTCCCAGTACTGCTTGCGGATGCCGGCGATGAACGCCTGTGCCTCGTCCTCGTCGGCGACCCGGGCGAGGTGGCAGATGAAGCGGGACTTCTTGATCTCGGTCTCGTGGCTGCCGGCACGCCGGATGGTGAGGTACTGCCTGGGGGTCGGCTCCGGCGTGGCGGACATGGCTCGGCGGTTCTCCCGGAAGACGGCGGAGGCTGGCGGTTTCCGGCCCGCAGGTCCGCGGGCCGGCACACCGCCAGCCTAGTTGCCCGGTGATCCGGCCGGCCGGGCACCGGGGCCCGCCCCGGTCCCCGGCGTCAGCGCCCGGCCAGCGCGTCCAGCTGCGCGCGGTCCAGGCCGGTCAGCGCGGTGACCTCGGCGAGGTCGACGGCGCCGCAGTCCAGCCCGCGCAGCACGTAGCCGCTGAGCGCCCGCGCGGTCGCCGGCTCGTCCATCACGTCGCCGCCCGCCTTGGCGACGTACGCGGCCAGCCGGGCGGCGGCGGCCGCCAGGCCCTCGCGGTAGAAGGTGTAGACGGCGACGTACCGGGTCGGCAGGTGGGCCGGGTGCATGTCCCAGCCCTGGTAGTAGGCGCGGGCCAGCGAGCGGCGGACCAGGTCGTGGTGGAGCTTCCAGGCGGCGTGCACCTGCTCGGTGGAGCCGGTCGGGATGACGTTGGTCGAGCCGTCGGAGAGCCGGACGCCGGTGCCGGCGGCGGCCACCTGCATCACCGCCTTGGCGTGGTCGGCGACCGGGTGGTCCATGCTCTGGTAGGCGGCGCTGACCCCGCACGAGGCGCTGTAGTCGAACGTCCCGTAGTGCAGGCCGGTGGCCCGGCCCTCGGCGGCCTCGATCATCCGGGAGACGGTGGCCCGGCCGTCCGGGCCGAGGATGGCCTGGGTGGTCTCGATCTGGATCTCGAAGCCGATCCGGCCGGCCGGCAGCCCGGCCGAGCGCTCGAAGTCCTCCAGCAGCCGGACCAGCGCGGTGACCTGCTGGGCGTATGTCACCTTGGGCAGCGTGAGCACCAGGCCCTCCGGCAGACCGCCGCCGGCCAGCAGGGTGGAGAGGAACAGCTCCAGGGTGCGGATGCCGCGGTCCCGGACCGCCGCCTCCATGCACTTGATCCGGATGCCGATGTACGGCGGGGCGCTGCCGTCCGCGACGGCGGCGGCGACCAGCTCGGCGGCCCGGACGGCGGCCGCGTCCTCCTCGGCGTCCGGCCGCGGGCCGTAGCCGTCCTCGAAGTCGATCCGGAGGTCCTCGACCGGCTCCCGCTCCAGCTTGGCGCGGACCCGGGCGTGCACGTCGGCGAGCAGCGCGTCGTCGGCCACGCCGAGCGCGCGGGCCAGCTCGGCCGGGGTGCCGGCGTGGGTGTCGAACGCCTCCAGCGCCTGGCGGCCCCACGCACGGACGGTGCCGGCGCCGAACGCGTCGGCCGGGACGTAGACGGTGTGCACCGGCTGCCGGGTGCCGGACTCGCCCGGGTAGCGGCGGGCCAGGTCGGCGTCGACCGGGGCGAGCAGCGCGTCCACGGCGGCACGGGCCTCGGCGGAGAACGCTCCGCCCGCCGACCCGGTACCGTCCAGCTCGACCTGCGACATCCGCACTCCTCCGCACCTCGCAGGCCCGCGGCGGACCAGCGCTTCAACAGTTTGTTGAGGCGAAGGTAGCCCCGCCGTGGTCGGGCGTCAATGGCCGACCGAGCGGTGGACGGGCGGGCTGGTGCCGGTCAGTCCCTCCCGGCGGCGGCGTAGCGGTCCCGCAGCTCGGGGAAGAGCTCGGCGACGTCCTTGGGGTGCACCGAGCCGTCCGGGCGGGTGCCGGCCACGCCGTACTCCCTGGTCAGCCAGTCGGCGAGGCGCTGCGGGTCGGGCTGGTGGTCGAAGGTGTCGATGTAGGTGACCAGCGCCTCGTAGGCAAGCTCGGGGTCGAGGCGGGACGGCAGTGGGCGCGGCGCCTGCTCCTCCTGGGCGACGCCGGACGCGTCCCGGGGGCCGAAGGTCTGCGAGGCCGCGGCCTCGGCGACGGCCGCCTCGACGAAGAGGCCCTCTTCCTCCGGCCGGGCCGGCGTAACCGGCGGAGCGGCGGCCTCGGCGACCGGCTGGGCGGCCCGGCCCGCCGCCTGCGGAGCCGGCTGCGGCCCGGGGGCCTGCGGGCCGGGAGCCTCCGGTCCGGACTGGGGTGCGGTCGGCCGCGGCGGCTTGAACCACGGCGAGGCCTGGCCCGGCACCCGGCCACCGGGCGAGCCGTCGCCCTGGGGCCCGGTGGTGCGGACCGGACGCTCGGTCCAGACGTTCAGCTCCTCCCGGGGCTGCACCGGAGCCTGCTCCGCCTCTGCGGCCGGCTCCTGCGCCGCCCGCAGTCGAACGGCCGCCAGCTTGGCGAGCATCGGCGCGGCCACCTCGGCCGGCATCGGCGCCACCGCGGGCACCCCCGCCTCGGGCTGCGGCTGGGCCTGGGGCCGGCCCGGGCCCTGGACCTGCGGCTGGAGCTGGACCTGGGGCTGGGGCTGTCGGAGCTGCTGCGGGCGAGCCTCGGCAGCAACGACGGCGGCCGGCGCCGGGGCCGCGATGGCGGCGGCCGCCACGGTCCGGTTCTCGCCCAGCTCCTTGGCCTCGCGCAGCTCCCGCGCCTCCCGCGCCTCATCGTCGAGCCGGTCCAGCAGCGCCGGGTCGAGCGGCACCCCGTACTTCGCCAGCTTGAGCGGCAGCAGCGCCTGGATCGGCGCCGAGCGGCGCCAGCCGCGCCCGTACCGGAACCGCAGCTGCGCCCGGTAGACCAGGCGGTTCTGCTCCAGCCGGACCACCTCGTCGTAGGAGCGCAGCTCCCAGAGCTTCATCCGCCGCCAGAGCCGGAAGGTCGGCACCGGGGAGAGCATCCAGCGCATCAGCCGGACGGACTCCATGTGCCGGTCGGCGGTGATCGCGGCGATCCGGCCGACGGCGTGCCGGGAGGCCTCGACGACGACCACGAAGAGCACCGGGATGACCGCGTGCATGCCCATCCCGAGCGGGTCGCCCCAGGAGGCGGCCGCGTTGAACGCGATGGTGGCGACGGTCAGCACCCAGGCGGTCTGCCGCAGCAGCGGGAAGGGGATCCGCAGCCAGGTCAGGACGAGGTCCAGCGCGAGCAGGACGACGATGCCCGCGTCCACGCCGATCGGGAAGGCGTAGGCGAAGGCGCCGAAACCTTTCTCCGTCGCCAGTTCGCGCACCGCGTTGTACGACCCGGCGAAGCCGATACCCGAGATCAGGCAGGCCCCGGCCGCGACCAGCCCGAGCAGGCCGCGGTGGGCCTTGGTGAGCGTTGGGCGTGCCATAACGTCTATCAACCCCTGGATGTCGGCTGCGGCCGTTACGCTGCCGCGGGTGCCGGTTCCCGCTAGTCGGGGCGCCGGACGGCTGCGCAACCCCCGGGCTCGGCCCACCGGAGTTTACTCGTACGCCTGTTTCAGCATTTCCGCAGCCCAGGGTCGAGCCGACGCCCCTCCGACGCCCCCGGCGGACCGGATGCCGGCCGGGCGGACCGTCAACGGACCCGTTCCGCCGAGCCGTTGAGGTAGGCCAGCACCGCCAGCACCCGGCGGTTGGCATCGTCGGCGGGCGAAAGTTCAAGCTTGGTGAAGATATTGGCGATGTGCTTGGCCACCGCGCCGTCGCTCACCACCAGCCGGGCCGCGATCGCCGAGTTCGAGCAGCCCTCCGCCATCAGCTCCAGCACCTCCCGCTCGCGCGGCGACAGCCGCTGCAGCGGCCCCGGGGAGCGCGAGGTGATCTGCATCAGCTTGGCGATCACGTCCGGGTCCATCGCCGTCCCGCCGTCCGCCACCCGGCGGACCGCGTCGATGAACTGCCGGGCGTTGAACACCCGGTCCTTCAGCAGGTACCCGATCCCGCCGGTGCCGTCCGCCAGCAGCTCCCGCGCGTAGAGCTGCTGCACGTGCTGCGACACCACCAGCACCGGCAGGCCCGGGATCTCCCGGCGCGCCCGGAGCGCCGCCTGCAGCCCCTCGTCGGTGAACGTCGGCGGCAGCCGGACGTCCACCACGGCGACGTCCGGACGGTGCGTCAGCAGCGCGTCCAGCAGCTCCGGGCCGGTCTCGACCGCCGCCGCGATGGTGAAGCCGTGCGCTTCCAGCAGCCGGATCAGGCCTTCTCGAAGGAGGTAGAGGTCCTCGGCGAGGACAACTCGCACGGCAGCTCCAAGGTAATGGTGGTCGGACCGCCCGACGTACTGTCGATGGCGAGGACACCGTCGAAGGTACCCAATCGCTTCTCGATGCCGCGCAGGCCGGTACCCCGGGCCGGATCGGCCACACCCACACCGTCGTCCGTCACCGTGATCCGCAGCATGCCGGCCCGGTACAGGATGTCCACCCAGACCTGCTCCGCACCCGAGTGCTTGGCCGCGTTGGCCAGCAGCTCGCAGATGCTGAAGTACGCGGCCGCCTCCACCGGCGCCGGCGGACGGTCCGGCAGGCTCACGCACACCTCCGTCGGCAGCACGCTGTCCAGCGCCAGCAGCCGCACGGCGTCGCCCAGTCCGCGCTCCGCGAGCACCGGCGGGTGGATGCCGTGGACCAGGTCGCGCAGCTCCTGGAGCGCCCGGGCCGAGGACTGCCGCGCCTCGGAGAGGAGCTCACGGGCGGCCACCGGGTCGGTGTCCATCAGGTGCTCGATCGTGCCCAGGGTCATCCCGATCGCGACCAGCCGCGCCTGGGCGCCGTCGTGCAGGTCCCGTTCGATCCGCCGCAGCTCGGCGGCCTGGCTGCCGACCGCGTCGGCCCGCGTCTCGGTCAGCTCCGCCACCCGCTTGGTCAGCTGCGCGTGCGAGGCCCGGCCGTCCTGGTCCAGCACCCGGCGCGCCAGCTCCGCGTACGCGCGGACCGCGAGCGGCGCCAGCAGCACCCCGAGACCGGCCAGCCCCATCCCCAGCACGACGGAGAGCAGCACGGAAGCACTGCTCGCGTCGACCTCACCGTACGGCCGGGGCTCCGCAACCGCGGTGATCGCATAGCCAGCCCCGCCCAGCAGCAGACCGGCCACCGGCGCCGCCAAGGCCACCGCCGCCAGCGGGTTGACCACCAGCCAGGCGATCTCCGACCGCGTCGCCCGGTCCCGCGCCGCCCAGTGCAGCAGCTGAGCGAGCCGCGCGACGGAGTGGGAGCGGTGGTACGAGTACCCGGTCCACCAGTGGCCGCGCTGGTCCAGCTCCAGGTCGGGCCGGGGGCGGTACACCACCGGCAGCCGGACCCCGTACCACCGGGCGACCTGCGCCCGGGTCCGGTCGGCGACCCCGCGCACGAAGAGGCCGGCCACGGTCATGCCCGCGACGGCTGCCGACACCAGGGCCACCAGCGGGGTCAGGTAGTAGTCGTCCAGCATCCAGGCGACTCCGGCCCCCGTGAGGAGCGCCACCAGCAGCGGCAACACCACCGCCGGGAGCGCACCCACCAACAGCAGCGCCAACCGGGCCAACCCGCGCCCACCTGCCACCAGGGCCGTTTCGGCCTGGGCACGCACGGTCGCGCCGCTCGTTCGACTCGCTACTGTCACGGATGCTCCTGAAGCCGGTCCCGGTCGTCCTGATTCAGTGTTCCTGAACCCCTCTGCAGAGACACTGGCCGTCACACCCCAGTTCCGGGGTGGACCTAGCACCACCCCCGGTGGTTCCCCGCAGCCGGGCGGGAAATGCAAAGAACCCCCGTCCGGTTTCCCGGACGGGGGTTCTCTGTGAATGATTGTTCGGCGGCGTCCTACTCTCCCACAGGGTCCCCCCTGCAGTACCATCG
>NZ_JBEYVJ010000138.1:0-19039 GCF_040643935.1 Kitasatospora sp. NPDC047058
GGGTGATGCTGCCACGGCTGGTACTCGTCCTCCCGGTCGGCGGCGTCTGCGGTGGCGCGTCCGCCCTGCGTGCGTCCAGTCTCCGTGCTGCCGGCCCCTGCCAGGAGCCCGCGTAGGTCTCCCGCAGCCCCTCGTGGTGCTGCACGTCCAGGCCGGTGACCTTGGCGAGCTCGTCGGCGGTGCGCCGGGCGCGCTGGAGGTCCGAGGAGATCAGCAGGTCGGGCCGCAGGCCGGAGAGCAGCCGGGCCGCCCGCTGGGCCTGCAGGACGCCCTGGCCGGTCAGCTCGATGTCCGTGGTGCCCTGGAAACGCGATTCGAGGTTCCAGGAGGTCTGGCCGTGCCGCCAGAAGACGATGCGCGGGCCCCGCGCCTCCCGGCTCAGCTGTAGTCCTCGGCGCCGAAGTTGTCCGCCGGGGCGGCCTCGGCCGGGGCGACGGCGTTGCCGCTCTCGTCGGTGTGGGCGTCGGGGCGGTTGCGCGAGGCGAGCGCGTCGGCCGGCAGCGGCAGCTCGGGGCAGTCCTTCCAGAGGCGGTCCAGCGAGTAGAAGGAGCGCTCCTCGGAGTGCTGGACGTGCACCACGATGTCCAGGTAGTCGAGCAGGATCCAGCGGCCCTCGCGCTCGCCCTCGCGGCGCACCGGCTTGATGTCCAGCTGCTCGCGGAGCTGGTCCTCGATCTCCTCGGCGATCGACTTGACCTGGCGGTCGTTGTTCGCGGAGGCGATCAGGAAGGCGTCGGTGATCGACAGCACCTCGCTGACGTCGAACGCGATGATGTTGTGCGCCAGCTTGTCGGCCGCCGCCTGGGCGGCGACGGTGATGAGTTCCTGGCTGTGCTCGGTGGCGGTCACGGTGTTCTTCCGGCTCGGCGGCTTGGGGGCGAGCCCGGCGTGCGGCCGGGCATCGCCTTCCAGGATCTCACGCCGCCCGGGCGGCCCCGGAACCGTTTTCCGGGACCACCCCGCGCCGGACCGCGCTGCCGGCCACCCGCCGGCCGGCCTCGCCGCCCGCCCTGCCGGACGGCGTCGCGCGCCGCTGCGGGCCGGGCCGGGGCGGGGCCGCCGGCGCCGCGCTACTGGGCCTTGGGCGGCTGGTAGTCCTTGCCGAGGACGACCAGCAGGTCGGCGTTCTGCGCGTCGGTGACCTTCTTCACCGCCGTCTCCGGCAGGTTGAGGCTGACCGCCAGCGACTTCGCCGCGGCCTGCCGGGCGTCGTCGGTGTAGCGGATCTCACTGGCCGCCTGCGGCGCGGTCTTGGCGCCGCCGGGGACGAAGGTGAGGCCCGCGTTGATCACCTGGACCTGGGCGGCGGCGGCCGCCTGGTCGTTGCCGGTGGCGTCCTGGACGGAGACCCGGGCCGGGGCGTCGCCCGCGGTGGCGGCCTTCACCGTGCCGCCCAGCACCTCCTTGACCTGCTTGCCGGCGGCGGCCTCGTCCAGCGAGCCGTCCGGCTTGACGGTCAGCGCGGTGGTGCCGAGGTGGCCGTCCTTGGCCTGCTGGGCGAGTTGCACCAGCACCCCGGCCAGCGCGTCCTCCGGCAGCGACGGGTCGAGCACGGCGTGCATCCGGTGCACGTCGTCCTTGGCGTCCTTCAACTCGGTCGGCATGGTGCGCAGCACCGCGTCCATCACCTGGCCGAACCGGGCCAGCTGGGCGTCCCGGTTCTCGCCGGGCGCCTGCAGGGTGGCGTAGCCGACCGCGGCCTTGCCGCTGAGCAGGGTGTTCTTGCCGGCGGCGGCGAGCAGCTTGCCGTCCGGCTTGCCGCCGTCGTGGGTCTCGGCGTTGGTGTCGACCCGGACGCCGCCGAGCTGGGTGACCAGCAGTTCCAGGTACGGGGTGTCCAGCCGCCAGGTGCCGGCCACCGGGGCGCCGAGCACCGTGGCCAGGCCGTCCCGGGTGGCGGAGGGGCCGATGGCGTCCATGGACTGGCCGACGGTGGTGACCGGCGGGTCGCCGGGGCCGGGCAGCCGCAGGGTGTCGGGCAGCAGCAGGACGGTGCCCTTGTGGCCGGCGCTGTCGTTGACCAGCAGCGCGCTGGAGACCTTGCCCTGCAGGTCGCGCAGGTGCACCACGTTGACCTGGCGCGGGCCGGCCGCGGCCGCCGCGCTCTGCTTGTCGCCACCGGTGAGCCAGAGGTAGCCGCCGGCGCCCGCCCCGGCGAGCGCGAGGACCACGGTGGCACCGATCAGCCGGTTGCGCAGCTTGCGGCGGCGCTCGGCGCGCACCTCGCTGCGGGACTCGGCGAACTTCAGCCAGTCGATGACGTCCTCGGACTCCTCCGCCTCCTCGTCGACGAAGGTGAACTCGCCGGTGGCGTAGGCGTCCTTGGGCGTCTTGGCGGCGGCGGCCCTGGCCGCTCGGCTCCCGCCGACCTGCTCGGACGGCGGCTCGGGCCGGGCGGGCGGCGCGGCGGCGGCCGGCCGGGCCGGGCGCGGGCGCGGCGGCACCGGGGCGGGCGCGGGCGCGGCGGGCTCCGGTTCGGGCTCGGTGACGGCCGGCTGCGGCGCGGTGGCGTACTGCTGCTGGTACGGGTCGTAGCCGCCCTGCTGGTACGGCTGCTGGTAGGCCTGCTGGACGGGCTGCCCGTACTGGTCGTACTGCTCGTACGCCTGCGGCTGCCCGTACGGCTGCGACTGGTGGGTCTGCTGCTCGTACGGCTGGTAGGACTGCTGGTACTGGTCCTGGTAGCCCGCGTACTGGTCCTGGCCGTACGCCTGCACCGGCTGCCCGTACTGGTCGTACTGCTCGTAGGGCTCGTACGGCTGCGCCTGCGCCTGCGGCTGCCCGGCCTGCTGCTCGTACGGCCGGTACTGCTGCTGGTACGGCTGGTACTGCCCGGTGGACCAGTCGTCCGGCTGTTGTCCCCGACGATCGCTCACTCGCACCCCTCCGGGCTCAGGTCCGGTGCGGCGCGTAGAGCGCCCGCTTGTCGATGTAGCGGACCACGCCGTCCGGGACGAGGTACCAGACCGGCTCGCCCTTGGCGACCCGGTTGCGGCAGTCCGTGGAGGAGATGGCCAGCGCCGGGACCTCCATCAGGGAGACCCCGCCCACCGGAAGCCCGGCGTCCGAAAGAGTGTGCCCCGGCCGGGTGCAGCCGATGAAGTGCGCGAGCGAGAAAAGCTCCTCGGAGTCCCGCCAGGAGAGGATCTGGGCGAGGGCGTCGGCGCCGGTGATGAAGAAGAGGTCGGCGTCCGGGTGCAGCGCGTGCAGGTCGCGCAGGGTGTCGACGGTGTAGGTCGGGCCCTCGCGGTCGATGTCGATCCGGCTGACCGAGAACTGCGGGTTCTCCGCGGTGGCGATGACCGTCATCAGGTAGCGGTCCTCGGCCGGGGTGACGTGGCGGTCGGTCTTCTGCCACGGCTGCCCGGTCGGCACGAAGACCACCTCGTCCAGGTGGAACGCGCTCGCCACCTCACTGGCGGCGACCAGGTGCCCGTGGTGGATCGGGTCGAAGGTGCCGCCCATGACACCGAGGCGTCGCTTGACCGGTTCCGGTCCACCGGGATTCCCGGTCTGCTCTCCCATGCCGGAACACCTTACGCGACGCCCGTTACGGTGCGGGAACGCCCGGGTGCCGGTCTCCCGAAGGCCCGGTGCGGCCGCCGGGAGACCGGTGCGGACCGTGCGGAGGACCGGTGCGGACGGTGCGGGAGACCGGTGCACCGGCTGCGGCGGCCGGGCGCCGGGCCACCCCGGGCATGCGTGAGGGAGCGGCCGGCACACCTGCCGGACGCTCCCCGGGCGGCTCGCGTGGCGGAGCTCAGCGGTCCCGGTTGAAGCGGGTGGTCACGTAGAGCAGCAGCAGCAGGATGAACAGCGCGGCGCCACCCGTCAGGTACGGGTTGAGGCTGTCGTGGTTGCCCCCCTCGCCCTCGGAGGCGAGCAGGTTCAGGACGGGAAGTGCGGCGGCAGTGCTCATGGTCGGCAGGACCTTCTCGGCTCGGATGACGGACCAGGGGGTGTACGGGGCCGGTGAGGGCCCACCCGTCATCGTACGGGGGGTTACACGGCAACCGCTCGGCGGCCCACCGCGTCTGATCCGGCGTGAGCCGGGCCCCGGGGAGGAGGTGCTCGCGGACGCCGTGGGAGCGGCCGGAAGGGGGCGCCGGAAGGCGGCTCAGCTGTTGCGGCCGGCCCGCAGCAGGATCCAGGCCAGCAGGCCCACGCCCACGAACGAGGCCACCACGATGATCCGCAGGAAGAGCCCCGGGCCGTTCTCCGTGGAGATCGGGCCGGCCAGGCTGACAAGGGCGTCGGTGGACATCTGCGGGCTCCTCGGACTGCTCGGTACCGCGGCCAGGTCTGGTCTCGGCTCTCCAGGGCATTCAGGGTAAACCGCCCTCACACCCGCGCCGCCCACCGCCCCCTCCGGGCCCGTCCGTGCCCTACGGGAGCCGCACGGGAGCCGCACGGGGTGACGCGGCCGGGGACGAGTGCGCAACCGCGGACGTTGCACAGACAGTCGTTGCAGGCGAAGACCAGCGGGGGCCGGCCAGCGGCCGGAGCCGCCGTCGACCAGGAGGGGTACCCACACCATGACCGACACCACCGCGAAGAGCCCGAGCCGGCGCCGCCAGCGCTTCCCGGAGATCTCCACCCGGGCCTGGGAGCACCCGGCGGACCGCTCCGCCCTGGTCGCGCTCCGCAAGCTGACCGGCTTCGACGACGTGCTGAAGAAGCTCGCCGGCCTGGTCTCCGAGCGCTCGATCCGGCTGATGTTCCTGGCCACCGCCGTGAAGACCTCCGAGCGGCAGTTCCCCGAGCTGTACGACATGGTGCGCGACGCCGCGTACGTGCTGGACCTGGAGAAGGTCCCGGACCTCTACGTCAGCCAGGACCCGACGGTCAACGCGTACTGCATCGGCATCGACACGCCGGTCATCGTGGTCACCAGCGGCCTGGTCGAGCTGCTCGACGAGGAGGAGCTGCGCTCGGTCATCGGCCACGAGGTCGGCCACGCCATGTCGGGCCACGCGGTCTACCGGACGATGCTGCTGATCCTCACCAACATCGCGGTCCGGATCGCCTGGCTCCCCCTCGGCAACCTGGCGATCATGGCGCTCGTCACCGCGCTCAAGGAGTGGTTCCGCAAGGCCGAGCTCTCCAGCGACCGGGCCGGCCTGCTCGCCGGGCAGGACCTCCAGGCGTCCATGCGCGCCCTGATGAAGCTGGCCGGCGGCCACAACCTGGCCGAGATGAACGTCGACGCCTTCCTGGAGCAGGCCGAGGAGTACGAGAAGGCCGGGGACCTCCGCGACGGCGTGCTCAAGCTGCTCCAGGTGCTGCCGCAGAGCCACCCGTTCGCGGTGGTGCGGGTCGCCAGGCTCAAGAAGTGGGCGGAGAGCGACGAGTACCGCTCGATCCTGGCCGGCGCCTACCCGCGCCGCACCGACGACGCCGACACCTCGGTGGGCGACCAGTGGAAGGCCGCCGCCGACCACTACACCACCTCGGTGAAGGAGAGCAAGGACCCGCTGATGGGCCTGATCCGCGACGTCGCAGGCGGCGCGGCCACGGTCGGCGGCAAGCTGCGCGACACCTTCGCCGGCGCCGCCCGCGGCAACGGCCAGACGCCCCGCGACCAGCGCGACGAGGGCTGACCCCGGCCCGCTTTCACGACGGCCCGCGCACGAGACCCGCGCACGAGACCCGCGCGCACGGCGGCCCCCGGCTCCCTCACGGGACGGCCGGGGGCCGCCCGCGTCTCCGGGCCCGGCCGGGCCGCCGCACGGGCTCAGCCCGCCAGCACCCCGCAGACCTGCCAGGCCGGCCGGGCGTGGTTGCCCGGGTCGGTCCCGGCCGGGGCGGTCACCTGCGTGCCGCCCGGCCCAGCCAGCACCGGCTGGACGAAGGCGGCCAGCGACCCGGTGCACGGCACCGGCCCGGCCTGCAGCACCGAGTCCACCAGCCGCAGTTGCGCGGAGGCCAGGTCGATCCGGTCGAACTGGAAGGTCAGCTGCCGCCGCACGGTCTCCAGCGTCACCGGTGCACCGCTCGGCGCACCGGCCGGCTTGAGCGCGTAGACGAAGGTGTGGTCGGTGGTGATCTGCAGCGTGTTGGCGTCCGACTCGTCGATCCGCATCGCACCGGCCACCTTCACACTGTCCGCCGCCAGCGCGACCTGCGCCGGGTCGAAGCGGACCACCCACCCGGTCAGCGCGTGGTGCCGGTCGTCGACGGGCTGAGCCACGCTGCTGTCGAACTGGGCCTGCTCGCCGGGCGTGACGAAGCCCCGGACCTCGGCGGTCGAGCCCTGGACCAGGGCCGCCGGCGCCAGCGAGGAGGCCACCAGGTACCGCTGGACGGTGTCCAGCGCCTTGGTCACCTCGACCTTGCTGAAGTGCCCGGTGGCCGCCCCGGCAGGGGTGCCCAGGCCGAGCGCCCCGTCGCCGTAGCCGGGCGGCAGCGCGGTGAACGGAGCGGCCGGGTCGGCGACCGGCCGGACCGTCGAAGCCGGGCTCAACGCCACCAGACTGACGGCCAGTTGACTTCCCTCGGGCCGGATCGCGGGCCGGTTCGGCGAGCTGATGCCGAAGTACACGGCGGCCGCGAAGGCCACCAGGATCAGCAGCAGCAGCGCCAGCGCCTGCCGCGGCACGGTGCCCAGCGGACCGAGCCCGACGCGCGGGCGGGTGGCCCGGCCGAAGGAGCCCGCCAGCCGCTCCCGGGCGGACAGCTCCTGGATCCGGGCAGCCCGGACGAACGACTCGTCGAAGACGACGGACCGGTACTCGTCATCGTTTCCGGAACCACCGTCGGGCGCACCCTCCGGAGGCTCTCGCGGGTCACCCATGACACCAGGGTAAGGCGCAGCCGCACCCCGCCACGAGGGTGCGCGCGCACATTCCCGGGGACGCCCGGTGACCGCCCGCCCGGGGGCGCACCACCCCCGTGACCCCGGCCCGTCGGCGCGGCAGATCAGCCTGCCGGCGCGGTGACCACGAGCGACGGCTCGGCCGGCGCGGGCACCGGATCGGCCCCCACGCTGCTGCTCCCGGACTCCGGCCGCCTGGGCGTACCGCCGCCGGCGCCCACGCCCTGGTAGACCGCCGCGACCGCCACCGCGACCAGGCTCACGCCCATGATCACGGCGAGCACCCAGGCCACCGGCCGGTGCCAGCGCTGCTGGGCGACGTAGCGCCCGCGCCGCGCCCGCACCGGGTCGTAGCCGTCCGGTCGGCCCCACCGGCGGGTCCGGCGCCCGGCCGCCCGGCCGGGGCCCGACCACGGGTCGGGGTACAAATGGTCGTCGTCGAGCCCGCTCGGGTACGGCCGCAGCTCCAACGGGAGCCCGTCACCGATCGGGACGTCATAGCCCCAGCCCGTCACCGTCGTGTCCGGCTCGAACCGGGCCTCGGCGGCGGCGAGCTGCCGCTCCTTGGCCGTCGGCTCGTGCACGGCGGCGGAGCGGACGAAGGCCTCATCGAAGACCACGGTGGCGAACTCGTCGTCCGCACCACCGTGGTCGGCGCCGTCGGGGTACGGCAAGCCCCCCACATCCTCAGCCACGGGATTCAGCGTATTACCGGGCGGGCGTTTTGTCTGTGGCTCATCGCAGTTGGTCCGTCACACGTGTGACGCGGCCCGCCGCGCGGGGACTCAGCCGGCGTCGGCTCCGCCGCCCACGGTCTGCGTCGCCTCGCCCCGGACGTGCCCGTCACCAGTGACGATGTACTTGGTGCTGGTCAGCTCGGGCAGGCCCATCGGGCCGCGGGCGTGCAGCTTCTGGGTCGAGATGCCGATCTCGGCGCCGAAACCGAACTCACCGCCGTCGGTGAACCGGGTCGAGGCGTTGACGGCCACGGTGGTGGCGTCGACCAGCTGCGTGAAGCGGCGGGCGGCGGCCTGCGAGGTGGTGACGATCGCCTCGGTGTGGCCGGAGGACCAGCGGCGGATGTGCGCGACGGCGGCGTCCAGGGAGGGCACCACGGCGGCGGCCAGGTCGTAGGAGAGGTACTCGGTCTCCCAGTCCTCCTCGACCGCCGGGACGACGGTGGCGGGCGAGCCCTCGGCGGCCTTGAGCACCGCGTCGTCGCCGTGCACCGTCACACCGGCCTCGGCCAGCGCGGCGAGCGCGAGCGGCAGGAAGGCCTCGGCGACGTCCTGGTGGACCAGCAGGGTCTCGGCGGAGTTGCAGACGCTGACCCGCTGGGCCTTGGAGTTCAGCAGGATGCCGACGGCCATCGCCAGGTCGGCCTGCGCGTCCACGTAGACGTGGCAGTTGCCGGTGCCGGTCTCGATCACCGGGACGGTCGAGCCCTCGACCACGGTGCGGATCAGCGAGGCACCGCCGCGCGGGATCAGCACGTCCACCAGGCCGCGGGCGCGCATCAGCTCCTGGACGGAGTCCCGGCTCTCGCCGGGGACCAGCTGGACCGCGTCCGCGGGCAGCCCGGCCGAGGCCACGGCGTCGCGCAGCACGGCGATCAGGGCGGTGTTGGAGCGGTAGGCGGAGGCCGAGCCGCGCAGCAGGACCGCGTTGCCGGACTTCAGACAGAGCGCGGCGGCGTCGACCGTGACGTTCGGGCGGGCCTCGTAGATGATGCCGACGACACCGAGCGGGACCCGCACCTGGCGGACGTCCAGGCCGTTGGGCAGCGTGTAGCCGCGGACCACCTCGCCGACCGGGTCGGGCAGGCCGGCGACGTCGCGGACGTCCGAGGCGATGGCGGCGATCCGCTCGTCGTTCAGCGTCAGCCGGTCGATCACCGACTCGGCGGTGCCGGCCTCGCGGGCGCGCGCGACGTCCTCGGCGTTGGCGGCGGTGATCTCGGCACTACGGGCCACCAGGGCGTCCGCGACCGCCAGCAGCGCGGCGTCCTTCACCCGGCGCGGCAGCGGGGCGAGCACGGCGGCCGCCTCCCGGGCTCGGCGCGCTACGGCGAGGACGGGGCTGTCGGCGGTGGCGAGGTCACTGGTCATGCGCCAAGGGTAGCGACTGCGCCGGCCCCACCGGGCCGCCATTTCGCCCGGTGAGACACCCCCGTGGGCCACCCTCGGGCACGCCCCCGGGCCCGCCCCTCCGGGCCTGCGCCCGCCCCGCGCGGCCCACCCCGCCGAGCGAGCCGAAGGGGCGCGCCGGTGCCGAAAGGAAGGAGCGAGGACGTCGCGAGGTACGAGCGACGTTGGAGCGCCGACCGTCGGCACCGGACCAGAGCGCCCCGGAGGCGAGCCGAGGCCCCGAGAAAATCAGTACGGGTGCACCCCGCCGAGCTGGGGCGGCGGATCGCCGAAGCCTTCGGCGACCCGCGTGTGATACGTCGCCCGGTCGACCACCTCCAGGCCGACGATCTCCCACGGCGGCAGCTTCGCGGTCGCCTTGTGTTCGCCCCACAGCCGCAATGCGATCGCCGCCGCGTCGTGCAGGTCGCGGGCCTGTTCCCAGTAGCGGATCTCCGCGTGGTCGGCCGCGTAGCGGGCGGTCAGGAAGAACGAGTGGTCGTGCGCCAGCCGCTCCAGCCCGGCCCGCAGCTCGGGCAGCGGGGTGACCGGCCCGGAGACGCTCAGCACCACGTGCCAGAGCCGGGCCTGTTCGGGCACCGTGGGCGGCTCGCCCTGGTCCCGCCGGTCCGGCCGGATGCTGCGTACCGCGCCGGGCCCGTGCTGCGGCGGACCGGCCGGCTCGGCGGGGGCGTCACCCTCGCGTCCGCCGTCGATGCTGGTCAGCCGCCGGCCCGCCGTTCCTCCGGTCAGCGCTGCCTCGCGCCTGCGTTCCACCGGCGGCCTCCTGTTCGGCGATGTCGTGTCGTCGTACCCGCCGGCCCCGGCCCGACGCGTACGGCTGCGCCCCTCCTCGCCCGCGGCCGGGCGTGCACTCCCTGCGGAGCCGCCCGCGCCGCGGCTGCGGGCCCGGTCAGCCGCGCAGGACGACCAGGTCGTCGCGATGGACGACCTCCCGCTCGTACGCGGCGCCGAACTCCTGGGCCAGGTCTCGGGTGGACCGGCCGAGCAGGCGGGGCAGCTCCCTCGCATCAAAGTTGACCAGTCCGCGCGCCACGATGTGGCCGTTTTCGCCAAGAAGGTCCACCGGATCACCCGCGGCGAACTCGCCGTCGACCTTGGTGACCCCGGCCGGCAGCAGCGAGGCGCCCCCGGAGACCACCGCCGCGACGGCGCCCTCGTCCAGGTGCAGGGCGCCGCGCGGACTGCTCGCGTGGGCCAGCCAGAGCATCCGGTCGGAGGTGCGGGCGCCGGTGCGCAGGAAGAGCGTGCCGGTGGGCCGGCCGGCCAGCGCATCGGCGGCCTGGCTGGCGGCGGTGAGCACCACCGGGATGCCGGCGCCGGTGGCGATCCGGGCGGCCTCGACCTTGGTGACCATGCCGCCGGTGCCGACGCCGGCCTTGCCGGCACTGCCGATCTCGATGCCGTCCAGGTCGTGCGGGCCGGTGACCCGGGCGATCCGGCGGGTGCCGGGGCGGCTCGGGTCGCCGTTGTAGAGGCCGTCCACGTCGGAGAGCAGGACGAGCAGGTCGGCCCGGACGAGGTGGGCGACGAGCGCGGCCAGCCGGTCGTTGTCACCGAACTTGATTTCGGCGGTGGCGACGGTGTCGTTCTCGTTGACGACCGGCATCGCGCCCATCGCCAGCAGCTGGTCCAGCGTCCGGTAGGCGTTGCGGTAGTGGGCGCGGCGGCTGGCGTCCTCGGCGGTCAGCAGGACCTGGCCGACCCGGATGCCGTACCGGGCGAAGGAGGCGGTGTACCGGGCGACCAGCAGGCCCTGGCCGACGCTGGCGGCGGCCTGCTGGCGGGCGAGATCCTTGGGCCGCTTCTCCAGCCCGAGCGGGGCGAGGCCGGCCGCGATGGCACCGGAGGAGACCAGGACCACCTCGGGGGCGTCCGGGCGGCTGCGGACCTTGGCGAGCGCGTCGACCAGGGCGTCGACCCGGTCGGCGTCCAGGCCGCCGGCCGCCGTGGTGAGTGAGGAGGAGCCGACCTTGACGACGATCCGCCGGGCGGTCAGCACCTCCTCCCGCAGTGAGTCCTCGCTCATCTCGCTGTACGCCCTTCCGGTGTGGTGCGGGTCCGGCGGCCCGGGGCCGGCCGTTTCCCCCGCAATCTACGCGATCGGCGCACGCGGCCCGCAGGGCATTTCACCGGCTGGACCCGGCCTGGTCACGGGCCTGACACAGCGCGGCCGTCAAGCCGGGCGGCTGGTATGGTCCCTGACCGAAAGCCAGATCGGGGGACGGCTTCTTGCCCGCTGTACCCATGTCTCCGACCCTTCTTGGACCGGGCAGCACCGCACGGGCAGGCCGTCGAACGGTTTCGCGGGCGCTGCCCAGGAGTTAGCGCACAGATGCGTTCGAACAGCATGAAGCTCACCGTCGCCGCCCTGGCGGCCGCCACCGCCCTCTCGCTCGCCGCCTGCGGCCCGGACAACTCGGACGCCACGGCCGGTGGTGGTGCGGCCGGTGCGACCACGCCGCCCGCGGCCGCGACCGGCGGGGCCGGTGGCGCCGCCGGCGCCGGTGGTACGGCCACCTCTCCGGCCGCCGCGGGCGGTGCGGCCGGTGCCGCCGGGGGCGGCGCGGCCCCCTCGGCCGGTGCGACCGCCGGCGCGGCAGCCGGTGGCGCGGCAGCCGGTGGTGCCGCCGCGGGCGGTGCCTCGGGTGGCGGTGCGGCCGGCGAGGGCGCCCCGCAGGCGGCCACCGCCGTCAAGATCGGCCAGAAGGTCACCGTCGACTTCGCCGACAAGCAGGCCAAGATCGCCACCAAGCTGGAGATCACCGTCACCGGCATCGAGGTCGGCTCGATCCAGGACTTCACCGCCGCCAAGATCGACCCCACCGGCCTCAGCGGCAAGACCCCGATGTACCTCAGCTACACCATGAAGAACATCGGGGACGCCAGCCTCTCCTTCACCGCCCCGGACTCGAAGTTCGTCTACTGGGACAGCACGGGCCAGAAGGGCTACGGCTACCCGAACTCCGCCACCCCGCTGGCCAAGTGCCCCCCGACCAAGTTCCAGGGCTTCTCGAAGGGCGTCGAGGTCAAGGGCTGCACCATCATCGCGTCCAAGGGCAACACCCCGGGCGTGATCGGCTACACCGACGTGACCGACCTGCTCAAGCTCCAGGCCTCCTGGTCGAAGTGACGTTCCGCCGGTCCTGAGCGGACACGCGACGGCCCCCGCCACCCTGGAGGTGGCGGGGGCCGTACGCGTCAGGATCAGTCGTCCTCGTCGTCGCCCTCGATGGCCGCCTGGCGGCCGCTGGAGAGCGCCTCGAAGGCGAGGAACTCGGCCTCGGCCGCGTCCCGGCCCTTCTGCTTCTCGCGGCGGCGGTCGACCGCCGGGCGCGGGTTCTCGAAGCGGTGGTCCTCACCGCGGCGGCCGAGCATCTCGGCGCCGGCGGCCATGGTCGGCTCCCAGTCGAAGACGACCGCGTTCTCCTCCGCGCCGATGATGACGGTGTCGCCCTCGTGGGCGCCGACCTTCCAGAGCTTCTCCTCGACGCCGAGGCGGGCCAGCCGGTCGGCGAGGTAGCCGACGGCCTCGTCGTTGCTGAAGTCGGTCTGACGGACCCAGCGCTCCGGCTTGATACCGCGGATGCGGTAGGCGCCGTCCTCCTCCGTGATGGTGAAGCCCTCGTCGTCGACGGCCTTGGGCCGCAGCACGATCCGGGTCGACTCCTCCAGCGGCTTGGCGGCCCGGGCCTCGGCGACGATCTGCGCCATCGCGAAGCTCAGCTCGCGCAGGCCCTTGCGGGAGGCGGCGGACACCTCGAAGACGCGGTAGCCGCGCTCCTCCAGCGAGGCGCGGGTGAGGTCCGCGATGTCCTGGCCGTCCGGCACGTCGATCTTGTTGAGCGCGACCAGCCGCGGGCGGTCGTCGAGGCCGCCGTACTGGGACAGCTCGGCCTCGATGGTCTCCAGGTCGGTGAGCGGGTCGCGGCCCGGCTCCAGGGTGGCGCAGTCCAGCACGTGCACCAGCACGGAACAGCGCTCGACGTGCCGCAGGAACTCCAGGCCGAGGCCGCGGCCCTGGCTGGCGCCCGGGATCAGGCCGGGGACGTCGGCGACGGTGTAGACGGTGTCGCCGGCGGTGACCACGCCGAGGTTGGGGATCAGGGTGGTGAACGGGTAGTCCGCGATCTTCGGCTTGGCGGCCGAGAGCACCGAGATCAGCGAGGACTTGCCGGCGCTCGGGTAGCCGACCAGGGCCACGTCGGCGACGGACTTGAGCTCCATGACGATGTCGCGGGCCTCGCCGGGCTCGCCGAGCAGCGCGAAGCCGGGTGCCTTGCGGCGGGCCGAGGCGAGCGCGGCGTTGCCGAGGCCCCCGCGGCCGCCGGCCGCGGCGACGAAGCTGGTGCCGTGGCCGACGAGGTCGGCGAGCACGTTGCCCTGCTTGTCCATGACGACGGTGCCGTCCGGCACGGGCAGCACGAGGTCCTGGCCGTCGGCACCGGTGCGGTGGCCGCCCGCGCCGGGCTTGCCGTTGGTCGCCTTGCGCTTGGGCGAGTGGTGGTACTCCAGCAGGGTGGTGACCTGGGCGTCCACGGTGAGGATGACGCTGCCGCCCTCGCCGCCGTTGCCGCCGTCCGGTCCGCCGAGCGGCTTGAACTTCTCCCGGTGCACGGAGGCGCAGCCGTGGCCCCCGTTACCCGCGGCGACGTACAGCTCGACGCGGTCCACGAAGGTGGTCATGGGGTGTGCCTCCAGTTACGAAGAAAGTCTGCGTTCTACCTGCGGTAAAGCACGAAGGGTGGACCGGATCATTCCGGCCCACCCTTCATTGTGAGTCTTGTCCGACTCAGGCCTCGGTGGCCACGATGTTGACGACCTTGCGGCCGCGGCGGGTGCCGAACTGCACGGCACCGGCGGTCAGCGCGAACAGGGTGTCGTCGCCACCGCGACCGACGCCCGCACCCGGGTGGAAGTGGGTGCCGCGCTGGCGGACGAGGATCTCGCCAGCGGAGACGACCTGGCCGCCGAAACGCTTCACGCCGAGGCGCTGGGCGTTCGAGTCACGGCCGTTGCGGGTAGAGCTTGCGCCCTTCTTGTGTGCCATCTCGCTATCCCCTTACTTGCTGACGGAGTCGATGCTCGTGATCCGCACAGCGGTGTGCTGCTGGCGGTGACCCTGGCGGCGACGGTAACCGGTCTTGTTCTTGTAGCGCAGGATGACGATCTTGTCGCCCTTGGTCTGGTCGACCACCTCGGCGTGAGCCTTCACGCCGGCCAGCACCCACGGGTCGGAGGTGACAGCGTCACCGTCGACGACCAGGATGGTGGAGAGCTCCACCGAGTCACCCGGCTTGGCCTCGATACGGTCGATCTCCAGCACGTCGCCGACGGCGACCTTGTGCTGGCGGCCGCCTGCGCGAACGATCGCGTACATGCGGTACCCCATTTCTAACTCGGTCGGAGCTCCTGATGCCAGCCGCCTGGGTACGGACACAGGGGCCTCCCCCGGGAGCCTCTGACGAGGATCCGGGAGGTGATGTGCTCGGGAGCAAGGCGTAGACACGCCGAGGGTCAAGAATACGGACCGGCAGCCGCCGGGGCAAACCGGACCGTACGGACCCGGGGCCGGCGGTCGCCGGCCCCGGGTCACGGGCACTACTCGGCTGCCGAATCACCCTCGGCGGCCGCGGCCTTCTTGGCCGCCGCGCTCGTCCGCTTGGTGGCGGTCTTGCGGGCGGTGGTCTTCTTCACGGCCGCCGTGGTCTTCTTGGCGGCCGTCTTCTTCGCGGCGGTCTTGCGGGCGGCCCGCTTCTTCGGGGCCGGCGCCTCCTCGGCGGGCTCCTCGGTCGCGGCGGGCGCCTCGGCGGCGGCCTCGGCGACCTCGGTGGCCTCGACGGCCTCGGCGGCCTCCGCGGCGGGTGCCTCGACCGGCTCGACGGCGGCCGGAGCCTCCTCGGCGGGCGCCTCGGCCGGAGCCTGCGCAGCGACCTCGGCCGGGGCCTCGCCCGGCGCCTCGGCGGCCGCGAAGGCCGCCTCCAGCGCCGCGTCGGCCCGGGCCTGCAGCACCACGATCTCGGCCTCGGCGGGCGCACCGGCCGGAGCCGTCGCCTTGCGCACCGCACGGCGGCGGGTGCGGCCGGCGGGCGCCGCCGGAGCGGCCGGGATCTCGACCAGGCTCGGCTGGGCGGTCTCCTCGGCCACGACCGGGGCCTCAGCCTCGGCCGCCGGCACCACGACCGCCGGCTGCTCCTCGGTCTCCTCGCGCTCGGCCGCCTCGATCGCCTCGATGGCCTCGGCGACCTCGACGGCGGCCTCGACCGCGGCCTGCGGCTCCTCCTGGGCCGCCCCGCCCTTGCCCCGGCGACGGCGCTTGCCGCCACCCTGGGCCGCCTCGCCGGCCGGAGCCGCCGGAGCGTGGACGTGGGTGCTCGGCTGCTCCATGTGCACGATCACGCCGCGGCCGTTGCAGTGCACGCACGCCTCGGAGAAGGACTCCAGCAGGCCCTGGCCGACCCGCTTGCGGGTCATCTGCACCAGGCCCAGCGAGGTGACCTCGGCCACCTGGTGCTTGGTCCGGTCCCGGCCCAGGCACTCCAGCAGACGGCGCAGCACCAGGTCTCGGTTGGACTCCAGCACCATGTCGATGAAGTCGATCACGATGATGCCGCCGAGGTCGCGCAGCCGCAGCTGGCGCACGATCTCCTCGGCCGCCTCGATGTTGTTCCGGGTGACCGTCTCCTCCAGGTTGCCGCCCTGGCCGACGAACTTCCCGGTGTTGACGTCGATGACGACCATCGCCTCGGTGCGGTCGATCACCAGCGAGCCGCCGCTGGGCAGCCAGACCTTGCGGTCCAGCGCCTTCATCAGCTGCTCGTCGATCCGGTAGGTGGCGAACACGTCCACCTCGGACGTCCACCGCTGGAGCCGCTCGGCGAGGTCCGGGGCCACGTTGGAGACGTAGTCGTGGATGGTGTTCCACGCCTCGTTGCCGGAGACGATGACCTTGGTGAAGTCCTCGTTGAAGATGTCGCGGACGACCCGGACGGTCATGTCCGGCTCGCCGTACAGCAGCGCGGGGGCGTTGCCGGTCGCGGCCTTCTTCTGGATCTCCTCCCACTGCTGCTGGAGGCGCTGGACGTCGCGGGTCAGCTCCTCCTCGGAGGCGCCCTCGGCGGCGGTGCGCACGATGACGCCCGCGTCGTCCGGGACGATCTTCTTGAGGATCTGCTTGAGGCGGGCGCGCTCGTTCTCCGGCAGCTTGCGGGAGATGCCGGTCATCGAGCCCTCGGGCACGTAGACCAGGTAGCGGCCGGGCAGCGAGATCTGGCTGGTCAGGCGGGCGCCCTTGTGGCCGATCGGGTCCTTGGAGACCTGCACCAGCACGGACTGTCCGGACTTCAGCACCGACTCGATCCGGCGCGGGCCGCCGTGGCCGCCCAGCGAGCCGAAGTTGACCTCACCGGCGTAGAGCACCGCGTTGCGGCCCTTGCCGATGTCGACGAAGGCGGCCTCCATCGACGGCAGCACGTTCTGGACCTTGCCCAGGTAGACGTTGCCGACGTACGAGGTGGCCTGCTCCTTGTTGACGTAGTGCTCGACCAGCACGCCGTCCTCGAGGACGCCGATCTGGGTGCGCTGGCCGTTCTGGCGCACCACCATGACGCGCTCGACCGACTCGCGGCGGGCCAGGAACTCGGCCTCGCTGCACACCAAGCTGGCCAAGGCCGCAGCCGTGGTGGGCATGGAGATCAGCGACCAGATCGGCCCGAGCTTCCACGTCTTCCGCCGCACCGGATCGGCCGGCGGCCCGAAGACCTCCGTCCGGGTCACCATCGCGCCATGGCTCGGCCAGGGCGACACCCGCCAGCAGGCCACCAGCGCCCTCGCCGCCCCGCTCGCCACCGCCCCCGACGGCACCAAAGACGGCCTCACCCTGACCCGCCGCTACCGCGCCTTCACCACCGACCTCGGCGCCGCCCCCGGCGCGACCACCGCCACCACCGCGATGCTGCTCCTGGACGCGGTCCGCCCGCGCGTGGAGTGGGTCAAGGACGAGACGACGGGGGAGTGGTCCTCCCACCTGCGCGAGGGCGCCCTCCTGAAGGGCGACCTGTGCGTTGCGCCGGCCGCCGGAGCCCGCCACCCGCTCACCCGCGAACTGCTCTCCAAGGGCGAGGCGGTGTGCGAGGAGGAGGACTACAAGTGGTGGGCCCGCGAGCTCACCGAGCAGGAGGCCGTCCGTTCGTGGGCGGTCGCGGTGGACGTCTGCGCGTCCTACCTGTCCGTCACCGACTCCCTGCGCCTGCCCATCGGCCCGCTCGGGCACGTGAAGAACCCGGCCTGGGACGGCGGCAAGACCGCCGGCCTCTGGTTCTGCGACTTCACCGGCACCCCGGTGGACGAGCTGCTGCCCCACCCCGCGACCTTCCACGGCCAGCCGCCGACCGGCCCGGGCTGGTACGCCACGCCGACCGTCGCCTACATGGCCACCACCTACGGCTTCGACCCGGCCACCATCACCGACGCGTACCTGTCCACCCACACCGCGCCGCTGCTCAAGGAGTGGACCGGCCGGATCCGGGGCGGCTACAAGCGCGCCTACGCCGACCTCGGCCTGATGGACGGCCAGGCCCCCGAGGAGTTCCTCTCCGCCTACGCCGTGCACAAGGACGTCGGCCAGGACCTGGTCCGCGCCGACGCCCTGGTCCTCGCCGGGCTGTACAAGAACATCTACAAGGGCGGTATCGGCAAGTGGGCCGACTCCGCCCGCCACCTGGACGACGAGACGTGGCTGGAGAAGGTCGCATCGTCCTGGTCCTACCGGCCGGAGATGCGCTTCCACATCATCGCCGCGGCCCGCATCGCCGCCCACCGCCGCCTGCGCAAGACCCTCCAGCTGACCGGCCGCGCCCCCTTCGCCGTCAACGTCGACTCCTACCTGTACGCCGCCGACCAGCCGTCCCCGCTGGAGCTGCTCCCGGTGAAGGACGACGGCACCCCGGTGCCGGGCGCGCTGCGCCTGGGCATCGCCCCGGGCAGCCACAAGCACGAGTCCTCGATCCCGCTTCACGCCGCGGTCGAGGTGATGGGCCGCCGTGAGCACCCCTCCCGGCTGACCCACGACTACGCCACCGACGGCACCTACATCGGCCCGGAGCAGTCCGGCACCGATGAGGCCGGCGCGGGTGCCGGGCACGACGACCAGGAAGGCGACAACTGATGGCCGGCAAGCTCCGGGGGATGTTCGGGCGGGTGCGCGAGACGCTGTTCCCCTCGCGCCAGGCCCCCGTGCAGTCCACCACCCAGGCCGGACAGGTCCGCGACCGCAAGTACGGCGGCAGCACGAAGGCGATGGCGGCCGCCTACGGCGTCGCGCCGCGCACCGTGCTGCGCTGGATCGACGGCAGCCGTCACCCCGTCGAGCACGAGCAGCGGCTTCGGCGCGAAGCGCTCGAGGTGCAGACCACCGAGCGCGGCCGGGAGCGGAAGGCCAAGCAGCTGGAGCAGCTCGGCACGATCTCCGGCATCGGGGCCCGGGTCGGCAGGACGACGACCTTCGCGATCCGTGGCTCGGACGCGGTCCGGGCCCGCGACGTCCACCTGAACCTCTCGGGCGAGCAGGCCGCCGCCCTGGCCCGCGCCGAGGACGAGGAGGATGTGAAGGCCGTGATCGGTCAGGCCCTCGCCGACTACTTCAACGGCGGCGCCTACGGCGACTTCCGGCCCGAAGACTTCGACTTCGATCCCGACGACTTCGACCTCAACTGACCGCCGCCTCCCACCCAACTCGCTTACTCCTACTGTGAGTTCGCGACAGGCGATCACAGGCTGGGTGGCCGCGACCCGAACCGGGAGCAGCGCGGCCACCGGCCCTATCCGCGACCGGCTCAACACGGCCGAGACGCACGATCCGGCACGACCGGCTGCTGCTGCTCCAGTTGGAGCGCGCTGCCCGGGACAACGGCCCTGCCCTTGCGCGCCAAGGGGTCGGCGACGTTCTCCATGCCGCCTACGTGCTGATGCGGCGCCACCGTGAGCTGGCCGAACGCTGGCTCGCCGAACGGGAGTGGGCAGAGACGGGGAACCGGGGCGCGTTCAACCGCGCGCAGGTCCGGCAGATGTACGACGAATA
>NZ_JBEYVJ010000139.1:0-19034 GCF_040643935.1 Kitasatospora sp. NPDC047058
GGTTACATTCCGAACCCGGAAGCTAAGCCTCACAGCGCCGATGGTACTGCAGGGGGGACCCTGTGGGAGAGTAGGACGCCGCCGAACAATCATTCCAAAAAGACCCCCTTTCATTCGGAAGGGGGTCTTTTTGCGTTAACGTCTCTGCCAGCACACCCGGCTCGGCGGAAGGCGCGAACCGTTGCAGAACCTGACTCTCACCTGGCAGTCCGCCGGGGGCGCCGCAGCCGCTCTCCACGGGGGCTCGTACGCGGCCTCCCGCTGGCGGCGAGGCCCGCTGTCGGCGGTGCTGCGGGAGGCCGGCACGCTGCTGGCGCTGTTCGCGCTCTGGCAGCTGGTGGGCAGCCTCTCCCTGATGAGCACCGAGCACGCGCTGGACCGGGCGGGCTGGATCCACCGGACGGAGCTGGCGCTGGGCCTGCCGGACGAGGCGTCCTGGCAGGCGGCGGTCACGCCGTACCCGGTGGCGGTGAAGGCGGCGAACTACTACTACGCCTCGATGCACTTCGCGGTGATGATCGCGGTGCTGGCGTGGGTGTTCGTGCGGCACCGTGCGCGGTACCCGTGGGTGCGGAACACGGTGGTGATCACGACGGCGATCTGTCTGGTCGTGCAGTTCATCCCGGTGGCGCCGCCCCGGATGCTGCCGCAGAGCGGCTTCGTGGACGTCGCGGCCGAGTACGGGCAGTCGGTCTATGGGGGCGCGGTCGGCGGCGTGGTGGTCGCCGCGCAGCTCTCGGCGATGCCCTCGGTGCACGTGGCCTGGTGCGTGCTGGCGGCGGTCGCGGTGATCAGGGTGTCGACGAGTTCGCTGCGCTGGCTGGTGGTGCTGCACCCGGTGCTTACCGTCGCCGTCGTGGTGGTCACGGCGAACCACTTCTGGGCGGACGGCCTGGTCGCCGTCGCGATCCTGCTGTTCTCGTACGCGGCGCAGGCCGTCGTCGGCCGCCGGCGGGCCCGTCGGCAGGCGGCCGCGGCGGCCGGGCGGACGCGCGGGGAGGCGGCGAGCGCTCCGGACGACCGGCCCCGGGCGACGGCGCGCGGGGCCGGCAGCCGGGGCCGCGGCTGACCGGCCGGGACCCCGACCGCCGAAACCGTCCACGCCGACGCCGTCCACGCCGACGCCGTCCACGCCGACGCGGTCACGCCGAAGGGCCGGCCCTCCCCACCGGGGGAGGGCCGGCCCGTGTGCGTTCTGCCGCCGGACCTTACTTGACCGGCAGGACGTTCCGGCCCCACGCGCTGTTGGTCAGCGAGGAGGTGGCCCAGTACCAGGCGACGAGCCCGGAGGCCGCGGCGACCCAGCCGGCGAACTTGGCGAGACCGCCGGAGGTGTTGAAGGTGGCGAAGGCGGAGAGCACCAGCGAGACGGTCAGCAGACCGTAGACGGCGCGGCTGAACAGGCCGGCGTTCCAGCTGGCGGCGGTGAGGGTGAGGGCGAGCAGGGCCCACAGCAGCAGGAACAGGCCCGCCGCGTTCTTGCCGGCGCCGCCGGCCGCGGACCAGGTGGCCCAGAACGCGCCGAGGCTGGTGAAGGCCGTGCCGGTGAAGCCCTCGCCGCCGCGGAGCTGCCAGAGACCGGCGATGAACAGGGTGAGACCGCCGACGAGGTGGGCGAGGTGTGCTGAGTCCCCGACCCCCGTGCCGCTGAGGATGCCGGTGGAGAGAAGACCGTAGGCGAGGAGGGTCAGGCCGAGGGCGAGGTAACCGAGGTTACCCGCGTCGGCGCCGGTGGAACGGGCGTTCTGTGCCCCGGTAGCGTCGTTGCTCACCGGAGGCTCCTTTCGCTTCGGGCGCGCGCAGGGCGCGGTCGACCGCACGTGGGATTTTCGATGAGGTGGATGCGCGCGACCGCGCCGAGGGCGCACGGCTGGAGCGTGCGACGGCTGCGGTCAGAATGACGGTCCAGCGGAGAACCGCTGGTCGTGGCCCCGCCGGGTGGATTCCCCGGTGAGATCGGTGTACCCGGCCTTTCGAGCTTGTACCCTTGTGAATCGCACAATTTGTGGCGATGTCAGCTGTTGAACGCTCACGATTGACCGCCGGGCCACCCGGGACCGGACGGCGGTGCTGCCCGGCGCGGGCGCCGCGGTGCTCAGCCCACGCGCTGGGTGGGCACCCGCAGGGTCAGGATCGCCATGTCGTCGGACGGCGGCTCCGGGGCGAAGCGTTCGACCGCCCGCTGCACCCGCATGGCGACCGCGCCGGCGGTCAGCCCGGTGCAGCCGGTGAGCACCTCGGCGAGGCCGTCGTCGCCCAGCATCCGCCGCCCCTCCCGGCGTTCGGTGACGCCGTCGGTGACGCAGAGCAGGACCTCGCCGGGGGCGAGCACCAAGTGCTCGGCGGTGAGGTCGAGTTCGTCCATCACCCCGAGCAGCGGCTGCGGGGTGGCGGCGCGGTCGACCTGGCCGTCGGTGCGCAGCCGCAGCGGCAGCGGGTGGCCGGCGCAGACCAGCGACAGTTCGGTGCTGCCGTCCGGCCGCGGCGTCAGCTCGCCGTAGAGCAGGGTGAGGAAGCGGCTGCGCGAACCCTCGTCCAGGATGGCCGCGTTGAGCCGGCTGAGGACCTGGGGCGCGTCCAGGCCCTCGCGGGCGAGCAGGCGCAGGGAGTGCCGGGCGAGGCCGGTGACGGACGCCGCCTCGGGGCCGGTGCCGCAGACGTCGCCGATGGCGAAGCCGTAGGTGCCCTCGCGGATGGTGAAGAGGTCGTAGAAGTCGCCGCCGACCTCGTTGCCCTCACCGGCGGCCTGGTAGTAGACGTCCACCTCGACGCCGGGGATCTCGGGCAGGTCCGGCGGCAGCAGGCTGCGCTGGAGGGCCTGGCTGGTGGCGGTGCGCTCGGAGTAGAGGCGGGAGTTGTCGAGGGCGAGGGCGGCCCGGCGGGAGAGGTCCTCGGCGAGCTCCAGGATCTCCTGGCGGAACCGGACGCCGGCCGGGACGCCGAGGGCGAGCAGGCCGATGACCCGGTTGCGGGCGGTGAGCGGCAGGACCACCGTCTCGCCGAGCAGGCCGGCGAGTTCGGGGCTGTCGGCGAGCCCGCCGGCCCGGGCGGTCTCGGCCGCAGTGGGCCAGAATCGGACGCCGTGGGTGGGGCCGGACTCCGGGGCGGGGGTCTTGTCCAGCAGGGCGCGCAGTGGGTCGATGCGGTCCTCGTCCTCGTGCAGGACGAAGGCGAGCGAGGCCGGGGCGCCGTGGTCGCCGTTGGTGTAGACGGCACACCAGGAGGCGAGGGTGGGGACGGCCATCTGGGCCATCAGGGCGAGCGTCTGCTCGTGTTCGAGGGTGCCGGCCAGCAGGTCGGAGGCCTCGACCAGGAAGGAGAGCGAGCCGCGGCGCAGCCGGTCGAGTTCGGTGAGCCGGGTGCTCTCGATGGCGAGGGCGACCCGGTCGGCGGCGAACTGGAGGCGCAGCGCGTCCTCGTTGTCGTAACGGCCGGGGGCGGCCGCGGCGATGCCGAGCGAGCCGATCAGCCGGCCCTCGACCTTGAGCGGCACGGTCAGCAGCGAGCGCAGGCCGCTGCCGCTGAGCAGGGCGAGGCCGGTCGGGCGGGTGGCGAGGTCCTCGTGGACGGAGGGCAGCCGGGCGGAGTCGTAGCGGTTGCCGGTCTCGACCGGGAAGCGGCTGTGCCGGCGGTGGCCGGTGGTGAGGCCGGTGGCGGCGCGGACCTCGAACTCGGTCTCGTCCTCGGTGGTCAGCAGGACGTACGCGGCGTCGGCGTCGAGCAGGTCGCGGGCGCGTTCGGCGGTGCGCTGGAGCAGGGTGTCGAGGTCGTCGGTGGCGGTGGGGCCGGCCAGCAGGTCGAGCCGGGCCGCGGCCTGGTCGGACTTGTCGCCGGGCAGGGCGCGGGCGGGGGAACGGAGCACCGCCCGGTCGGCGTCGAGGACGAGCAGGCAGAGCGTGGACGGGACGCCCTCGGTGTCGCGGATGCGGACCTGCAGGCCGTACACCTCGACGGTGCGGTCGTCGGCGCGGCGCAGGCCGTAGCTGCCCTCCCAGCGGGCCAGCCGGAGGGTGGCGGCCAGGCCGAGGCCGCTGCCGGGCTCCTGCGGCCAGACCGCGAGGTCGGCCCAGGTGCGGCCGAGGACGGTGTCGGCGGGGTGCCGGAAGAGCACCTCGGCGTCGGGGTTCCAGGCCAGGATCCGGCCGTCGTCGTCGAGTTGGACCACGGCGACGTGCACCGGGCCGGTGCTGCTGGGCAGTTCGCCGCCGGGGGTGGCGGGGACGGCGTAGCGGGTGCCGGCGACGTGGGCGGGCAGTGCGAGGCGGAACCAGACGGTCTTGCGGCCGGCCGCGTACTCGACGCCCCAGCGTTCGGCGAGGGCCGAGCACATCAGCAGGCCGCGGCCGCCCTCGCCGTCGGGGTCGGCGTAGCGGTCGGAGGCGGTGACGGGGACGTCGACGAAGGAGGGGAGGCCGCGTTCGGGGTGGTGGTCGGTGACCTCGATCCGGACGGTGCCGTCCTCGCGGAGGCAGCAGACCTCGGCGGCGGTGCCGGCGTGCACGACGGCGTTGGTGACGAGTTCGCTGACCAGGACCACGGCGTCGTCGACGACTTCGGGCAGGCCCCAGCCGAGCAGGGCGTCCCGGACGAAGGAGCGGGCGGCGCCGGCCGACCGGCCGACCGGTTCGAAGGTGGCGGCTGCGCGCGCGGTGACCACGTTGCCACTTCTCCTCTGCTCTGGCCCTGGCTGTCCGGGGTGCGGCGCCGACTTTCCCCGTGCGCGCCGGCGGGGGAGCGGCGGCGCTGGGTCGGGTCGTGGCCCGGTGCAGCGCTCCACCCTACTTTCCGCTTGGTTCCCCGTGGGGGCGGGGCGTCGAAACAGGCACCAGAGGGTGATTCTGCCCACCTGTTTCGGCCGGGGCGGCACCAACCGAGCGCAACCGGCCGTATACCCGGCGCCAGTGCTGCCAGACTGGGGGGTCCGCGACGGCCGGTTTCAGCAGTACGGTCGTGTGGGTTCCGGTGGGCCGCGAGGCCGGTCGGGACGCAGTTGCGCCGGGCCGGTGTCCGGCTCCGGGCCCCGGGCGGGGCGCGGGCGGGCACCGGACAGTTCACGATCTGGGAGGGGCCCGTTGAGTTCGGCCACCAAGGACGCAACCGGTACGACGCCGCCCGCTCAGCGTGGTGTGCGGTCCGGGGCCGCGCCGCGGAACGCGGCCGGCCGGCGAGCGAACCCCAACCGGGGAGCCGAGCCGGCCGAGCTGCGCAAGCTGCTGGCCGCGCTGACCGCGATGCGGGACGGCAACTTCCGCCGCCGGCTGACCGTGCCGGGCGACGGGCCGCTGGCCGAGATCGCCGCGGTGTTCAACGAGGTCGCCGAGCGCAACCAGCACCTGACCGGTGAACTGGCCCGGGTCCGGCGGGCGGTGGGCCGCGAGGGCCGGCTGAACGAGCGGCTGGAGACCGGGGCCGGCGAGGGCGCCTGGATGGCGGCGGTCGACAACTGCAACGCGCTGATCGACGATCTGGCCCGGCCGATGGCCGAGGTGGGCCGGGTGCTGGCCTCGATCGCCGAGGGCGACCTGGACCAGCGGATGGAACTCCGTTCGCTGCACAGCAACGGGGTGAGCCACCCGCTGCGCGGCGAGTACCTGAAGATCGGCCGGACCGTGAACGGCCTGGTGGACCAGCTGTCGGAGTTCACCGACGAGGTGACCCGGGTGGCGCGCGAGGTCGGCACCGAGGGCAAGCTCGGCGGCCAGGCCAAGGTGCGCAGCGTCTCGGGCAGTTGGAAGGACCTGGCGGACTCGGTCAACACCATGGCCGGCCGGCTGACCGCCCAGGTGCGCAACATCGCCCAGGTGACGACGGCGGTGGCCAAGGGCGACCTGTCGCGGAAGGTCACGGTCGAGGTGGCCGGCGAGATGCTGGAGCTGAAGAACACCGTCAACACGATGGTGGACCAGCTCAACGGCTTCGCGGCGCAGGTGACGCGGGTGGCCCGGGACGTGGGGACCGAGGGGCGGCTGGGCGGTCAGGCGCAGGTGCCGGGCGTCGCCGGCGTCTGGCGGGACCTCACCGACTCGGTGAACTTCATGGCCGACAACCTGACCGGCCAGGTGCGCAACATCGCGCAGGTGACCACGGCGGTGGCGCGCGGCGACCTGTCGCAGAAGATCGAGGTGGACGCGCGGGGCGAGATCCTGGAGCTGAAGAACACCATCAACACGATGGTGGACCAGCTGTCCGGCTTCGCCGAGCAGGTGACGCGGGTGGCCCGCCAGGTGGGCACCGAGGGGCGGCTGGGCGGCCAGGCGCAGGTGCCGGGGGCCGCCGGGGTCTGGCGGGACCTCACCGACAACGTCAACTTCATGGCGAACAACCTCACCGACCAGGTGCGCAACATCGCCCAGGTGACGACCGCGGTCGCCCGGGGCGACCTCTCGCAGAAGATCCAGGTGGACGCGCGCGGCGAGATCCTGGAGCTGAAGAACACCATCAACACGATGGTGGACCAGCTGGGCGCCTTCGCGGACGAGGTGACCAGGGTCGCCCGGGACGTCGGCACCGAGGGCATCCTCGGCGGCCAGGCCAGCGTGCCGGGGGTGTCCGGCACCTGGAAGGACCTGACCAACAGCGTCAACCTGATGGCCAACAACCTGACCAGCCAGGTCCGCAACATCGCCGAGGTGACCACCGCGGTGGCCCGCGGCGACGTCTCCAAGAAGATCACCGTCGACGCCCGCGGCGAGATCCTGGAGCTGGTCACCACCGTCAACACCATGGTCGACCAGCTCTCGGCGTTCGCCGACGAGGTGACCCGGGTGGCCCGCGAGGTGGGGACCGAGGGCATCCTGGGCGGCCAGGCCCGGGTGCGCGGGGTGTCGGGCATCTGGAAGGACCTCACCGACAACGTCAACTTCATGGCGTCCAACCTGACCAGCCAGGTGCGGAACATCGCCGAGGTGGCGACGGCGGTGGCCCGCGGCGACCTCTCCAAGAAGATCGACATCGAAGCCCAGGGCGAGGTCGCGGCGCTGGCCGGCACCCTGAACACGATGGTCGACCAGCTCTCCGCCTTCGCGGTGGAGGTGACCAGGGTCGCCCGTGAGGTCGGCACCGACGGCATCCTGGGCGGCCAGGCCGGGGTGCCGGGCGTGGCCGGCATCTGGAAGGACCTCACCGACAACGTCAACCTGATGGCCAACAACCTGACCGGCCAGGTGCGCAACATCGCGCTGGTGATCACGGCGGTGGCCCGCGGCGACCTCTCGCAGAAGATCGACGTGGACGCCCGCGGCGAGATCCTGCAGCTCAAGACCAGCATCAACACCATGGTCGACCAGCTCTCGGCGTTCGCCGACGAGGTGACCCGGGTGGCCCGCGAGGTCGGCACCGACGGACGGCTCGGCGGCCAGGCCCGCGTCCCCGGCGTGGACGGTACCTGGCAGGACCTCACCGAGTCGGTGAACGAGCTGGCCAACAACCTGACCCGTCAGGTGCGCGCGATCGCCCAGGTCGCCACCGCCGTGACCAGGGGCGACCTCTCGCTGCGGATCGACGTGGACGCGTCCGGGGAGCTCGACGAGCTCAAGGACAACATCAACCAGATGATCGCCAACCTGCGCGAGACCACCCGGACCAACCAGGAGCAGGACTGGCTGAAGACCAACCTGGCCCGGATCTCCGGCCTGCTGCAGGGCCGCCGGGACCTGGAGGCGGTCGCCTCGCTGATCATGACCGAGCTGACGCCGGTGGTCTCCGCCCAGCACGGCGCCTTCTTCCTCGCCCAGCCGGCCGGCCGCACCGCGGAGCTGATCACCGAGGACGACGACGAGAACGACACGGTGCTGCGGCTGATCGGCAGCTACGGCTACCAGCGGCGGGCGATGCCGACCACCTTCCGGCCCGGCGAGTCGCTGATCGGCCAGGCCGCGGTGGAGAAACGCTCGATCATCCTCAAGGAGGCGCCGCCCGGGTACCTCAAGATCGCCTCCGGCCTCGGCGAGGCCTCGCCGGCCCACATCGTGGTGCTGCCGGTGCTGTTCGAGGGCCGGCTGCTCGGCGTGATCGAGCTGGCCACCTTCAGCTCCTTCACGACCGTCGCGCTGGACTTCCTCAACCAGATCGCCGACCTGATCGGCGTCACCGTCAACACCATCAGCGTCAACACCAAGACCGAGGGCCTGCTGCTGGAGTCCCAGCGGCTGACCGCCGAACTCTCGATGCGGTCGGCCGAGCTGGAGGCGCGTCAGGAGGAGCTGGAGCGCACCAACGAGGAGTTGCAGGAGAAGGCCTCGCAACTGGCCCAGCAGAACCGTGACATCGAGATCAAGAACAGCGAGATCGAGGAGGCCCGGCAGGTCCTGGAGGAGCGCGCCGAGCAGCTCGCCCTGGCCTCCCGGTACAAGAGCGAGTTCCTCGCCAACATGTCGCACGAGCTGCGCACCCCGCTCAACTCGCTGCTGATCCTGGCCAAGCTGCTCTCCGACAACAACGAGGGCAACCTGTCGCCCAAGCAGGTCGAGTTCGCGGACACCATCCACGGGGCCGGCTCCGACCTGCTCCAGCTGATCAACGACATCCTCGACCTGTCCAAGGTCGAGGCCGGCAAGATGGACGTCCGCCCGGCCCGGATCGCCCTGGTGCAGCTGGTCGACTACGTGGAGGCCACCTTCCAGCCGGTCGCGCTGGACAAGAACCTGGAGTTCGGCGTCCGGGTCTCGTCGGCCCTGCCGGTCACCCTGCACACCGACGAGCAGCGGCTCCAGCAGGTGCTGCGCAACCTGATCTCCAACGCGGTGAAGTTCACCGACGCCGGCGCGGTCGACTTCTCGATCAGCCCGGCCGGCGGCGACGTGCCGCAGCACGTCCGGGAACGGCTGCTGGAGGCCGGTGCGATCCAGGACCCGGACGACGAGCTGATCGCCTTCGCGGTCTCCGACACCGGCATCGGCATCCCCGGCAACAAGCTGCGGGAGATCTTCGAGGCGTTCAAGCAGGCCGACGGCACCACCAGCCGCAAGTACGGCGGCACCGGCCTCGGGCTCTCGATCAGCCGGGAGATCGCCCGGCTGCTCGGCGGCGAGATCCACGCCGAGAGCGAGCTGGGCCGCGGCTCCACCTTCACCCTCTACCTGCCGCTGCGCAGCGAGGCCCCGGAGGCCCCGGGCGGCGCGTCCTCGCACGTCCTGAACGCCCTGAACGCCCCGGCGGTGCGGGCCGCGGTCGGCGTCACCCCGGCCGGCACGCCCGTCCCGGTCGGTGAGAACCCGGCCGACCACTGGGCGCAGGAGGTCCGCGAACTCGCCGAGGAGCGCCGCCGGGGCGCGCTCGAACGCCGCCGTGCCGCCGCGCTGGACGTTCCCGCCGCGAGCCGGCCGGTGGCCGTGGTCCCCGCCGCCCCGGTCGCCCCCGTCGCCCGCCCGGGCGGCCGGGTGGACGCCCGCTTCGACGGCCAGCAGGTGCTGATCGTGGACGACGACGTCCGCAACGTCTTCGCGCTCACCAGCGTCCTGGAGCAGCACGGCCTGACCGTCCTCTACGCCGAGAACGGGCGCGAGGGCATCGAGATGCTGGAGCAGCACGAGAACGTCGCGCTGGTCCTGATGGACATCATGATGCCGGAGATGGACGGCTACGCGACCACCGAGGCGATCCGCCGGATGCCCCAGTTCGCCGGCCTGCCGATCATCGCGCTGACCGCCAAGGCGATGAAGGGCGACAAGGAGAAGTCCCTGGAGGCCGGTGCCACCGACCACATCACCAAGCCGGTGGAGACCGACCACCTGCTGACGGTGATGCACGAGTGGCTGACGGCCCGCAAGGGCTGACCGGCGCCGCGCCCCCGCCGGGACCGGCGGGGGCGTGCGGTGCCCGGCCCGCTCCGGGGTTCACGCCCGGGGGCCGAGCGCTTTGCTGGCGGGGAGGGGCGGGAACCGGGTAGGGTCACCGATCGTTGCGAACAGTGACCGGGCGACGACTCGCTGCTGAGCGTGCGCCGGGGCACTGGCTGCACGCTGTTCCGGATCGGGTCGCGACGGGGCGGTGTGCCGGGCGAGGGGGTGCGGCTAGCATGACCGGGGTAGTGGTGGGCAGTACGCGTGCGCCTTCCCCAGGCAGGCAGGCGACAGGAGGGCGGGTCGTAATGCAGAAGGCGAAGATCCTCCTGGTCGACGACCGGCCGGAGAACCTGCTCGCGCTGGAGGCGATCCTCTCCGCGCTCGACCAGACGCTGGTCCGCGCGGCCTCCGGTGAGGAGGCGCTCAAGGCGCTGCTCACCGACGACTTCGCGGTGATCCTGCTGGACGTCCAGATGCCGGGCATGGACGGCTTCGAGACGGCCGCCCACATCAAGCGGCGCGAGCGCACCCGGGACATCCCGATCATCTTCCTGACCGCGCTCAACCACGGGCCGCACCACACCTTCCGCGGCTACGCGGCCGGCGCGGTGGACTACATCTCCAAGCCCTTCGACCCGTGGGTGCTGCGCGCCAAGGTCTCGGTCTTCGTCGACCTCTACATGAAGAACTGCCAGCTCAAGGAGCAGGCGGCGCTGCTGAGGCTGCAGCTGGAGGCGGGCGGCGGGCAGCCGGAGATCGGCGGGGCGCTGCTGGGCGAGCTGTCGGCCCGGCTGGCCTCGGTGGAGGAGCAGGCCGAGGCGCTGGCCAAGCAGCTGGACGGCACCGAGGACGGCGGGGTCTCCGCCACCGCGGCGCACCTGGAGCGGAAGCTGGCCGGCCTGCGGCGGGCGCTGGACGCACTGCGCCCCGGCAGCGACTAGCCCCGCCCGCCTGCCCCGCCTGGTTGCCCCGCCTCGTTGCCCCGTCCGGGTGAAACGGGATCAGCGTGACGGTGTGTCTGCGACACGTCCGGACCCCGGACCGGGCCGCATGGGCACACCCGTCCGGCCCCGGTAGGCTGCTGAGCCATGGCCACACGTACGCCCGGAAGCGCGGCACGCAACTCGAGTCCGGGACCGTCCAAGAAGGCCGCGGCGAAGGCTCCGGCCAAGCCGCCAGCGAAGAAGGCGGCCGCCAAGAAGGCCGCCCCGGCGAAGAAGGCCGCGGCCAAACCCGCTCCGGCGCCGCCGCCGCCGAGCCCGATACTCTTCCGTGCCGTGCGGGCCGTCTGGCTCGGCCTGGCGCACGCGGTCGGCGCGGTCTTCCGCGGCTTCGGCGACGGCGCCAAGAACCTCGACCCGGCGCACCGCAAGGACGGCGTCGGCCTGCTGCTGTTCGCGCTCGCGCTGGTCACCGCCGCCGGCACCTGGTTCAGCCCGCAGGGCTGGCTCGGCGAGGCGGCCACCAACGTGGTCTCCGGGCTGTTCGGCCGGCTCGACGTGCTGGTGCCGTTCCTGCTGGCGGTGATCTCGGTCCGGCTGATGCGCCACCCGGAGGTGCCGGAGGCCAACGGGCGGATCGTGATCGGCCTCAGCGCGCTGGTGGTCGGCGTCCTGGGCCTGGTCCACATCGGCTGCGGCGCGCCCATGATGGGCAGCGGCGCGACCCGGATAAGGGCGGCGGGCGGCATCGTCGGCTGGGCCGCCTCGACCCCGATGATGGCCGCCGCCGGACCGCCGCTCGCGGTGCCGCTCCTGCTGCTGCTGGCCTTCTTCGGCCTGCTGGTCACCACCGCCACCCCGGTCAACCGGATCCCCGAGCGGCTGCGCGCGGTCGGGGTGCGGCTGGGCGTGGTCGAGCCCGGCCCGCAGGACGCGCTCCCGCAGGGGCGTACGCCGGAGCGCGAGCTCTCCACCGAGCCGCCGGAGGACGCCGACCCCTCGGCGCTGCCGTTCACCGTGGACACCGACGGCGACAACCCGCAGGACGAGGTCGCCGCCCGCCGGCGCCGCCGTCGGCGCAAGCAGGCGGACGAACCGGAGGCCGCCGACGAGGCCGCCCCGCCGGCCGGGGACCCGTTCCGCAAGGAGCCGGCCGACCCGTACGCCACCCGGAACCTCGCCGCCGGCGCCGCGGCCGACCTGGACGGCGCGCTGGTCTACGGCGTGCCCGCCTCCTCGGCGGTGGCGGACATGATGCACCAGGTGCAGGACCGCACCGCCCCGCCGGAGGAGCCCGCCGTCCCGGCCGCCCGCAGTGCGGGCGCGGGCGCACCGGAGGAGCACGGCCCGGCGCCGGTGCGGATGGAGCAGCTCCAGCTCTCCGGCGACATCACCTACGCGCTGCCCTCGCTCGACCTGCTGGAGCGCGGCGGCCCGGCCAAGGCCCGCAGCGCGCTCAACGACGAGGTGGTCGCGCAGCTCACCGGCACCTTCGCCGAGTTCAAGGTGGACGCCAAGGTCACCGGCTTCACCCGGGGCCCGACGGTCACCCGCTACGAGGTCGAGCTGGGCCCGGCGGTCAAGGTGGAGCGGATCACCGCGCTGGCGAAGAACATCGCCTACGCGGTGGCGAGCCCGGACGTCCGGATCATCAGCCCGATCCCGGGGAAGTCCGCGGTCGGCATCGAGATCCCCAACCGGGACCGCGAGATGGTCAACCTCGGCGACCTGCTGCGCTCGCGCACGGCCGCCGAGGACACCCACCCGATGGTCGTCGGCATGGGCAAGGACGTCGAGGGCCACACCGTGATGGCCAACCTCGCGAAGATGCCGCACATCCTGGTGGCCGGCGCGACCGGTGCGGGCAAGTCGTCCTGCATCAACTGCCTGATCACCTCGGTGCTGGCCCGGGCCACCCCGGACGAGGTGCGGATGGTGCTGGTCGACCCCAAGCGGGTCGAGCTGACCGCGTACGAGGGCATCCCGCACCTGATCACGCCGATCATCACCAACCCGAAGAAGGCCGCCGAGGCCCTCCAGTGGGTGGTGCGCGAGATGGACCTGCGCTACGACGACCTGGCCGCGTTCGGCTTCCGGCACGTGGACGACTTCAACGCGGCGGTGAAGGCCGGCAAGGTCACCCCGCCGCTGGGCAGCGAGCGCGAGCTGACGCCGTACCCGTATCTGCTGGTGATCGTCGACGAGCTGGCCGACCTGATGATGGTCGCGCCGCGCGACGTCGAGGACTCGGTGGTCCGGATCACCCAGCTGGCCCGGGCGGCGGGCATCCACCTGGTGCTGGCGACCCAGCGCCCCTCGGTGGACGTGGTCACCGGTCTGATCAAGGCCAACGTGCCGTCCCGGCTGGCGTTCGCGACCTCGGCGATGGCCGACTCTCGGGTCATCCTGGACCAGCCGGGTGCCGAGAAGCTGATCGGCAAGGGCGACGCGCTGTTCCTGCCGATGGGTGCGAGCAAGCCGATCCGGATGCAGGGCGCGTTCGTCACCGAGGCGGAGATCGCCGCCGTGGTGCAGCACTGCAAGGACCAGCTGACGGCCGTCTACCGGGACGACGTCACGGTCGGCGGCGGGCCCAGGAAGGAGATCGACGAGGAGATCGGCGACGACCTGGACCTGCTGATCCAGGCCGCGGAGCTGGTGGTCTCCACCCAGTTCGGCTCCACCTCGATGCTCCAGCGCAAGCTGCGGGTCGGCTTCGCCAAGGCCGGCCGGCTGATGGACCTGATGGAGTCCCGCGGGATCGTCGGCCCGAGCGAGGGATCCAAGGCCCGCGACGTGCTGGTGAAACCGGACGAACTGGACGGGGTGATCGTCGCCATCCGCGGCTGACGGACCGTTCCTCCGGGAGGTGTTCACCCGTTCGGAGGGGGGTAGGCGGCGGGTGCGGAACCGATCGGACGTGCACGGCGTCACAGGGCGGCAGAAGGGTCTCCGCGAACGGCGGCCCCCCGCCCTGACGGCCGTTCACCGGCCGGCCGGAACCACGTGCGGGCGGGTGCGCGCATTCGGGCCTGTTCCGCTTGAGAAACGATCCGCCCACGCCCCTAGACTGTTCCCCAGCAGGTGGCCATCCGCTCGAAAGGCGTGCCCCGTGACCATCGGCAAGTCCCCCGACCGCGAGAACGCCGCGTCGTCCGCCCAGCCTTCCGGCGGTGCGGAGCAGGCGGCCGATGCCGTGAGCATCGGCCGGGTGCTGTCCGCCGCCCGGATCGACGCCGGACTCACGGTCGATCAGGTGAGTACCGGCACCCGGGTGCGGGTGCCGATCGTGCATGCCATCGAGGAGGACGACTTCGCCCGCTGCGGAGGCGACTTCTACGCCCGCGGTCACATCCGCGCGATCGCCCGGGCGGTCGGCGTGGACGGCGAGGCCCTGGTGGCGCAGTACGACGCCGCGCACGGCGGTTCCCCGGCCGGCCGGCGCCCGACCCAGCTGATCGAGAGCGGGCCGATCAAGGTGCCCGCCCGCGGCCGGCCGAACTGGGCCGCCGCGATGGTCGCCGCGATCTTCGCCGTGGTCGTCCTGATCGGCTTCAACCTGGTGAGCGGCAAGACCGGCGGCGCGACCACCGGCTCGGCCAGTGCGCCGCTGCCCAGCGGCTCCGGCACCGGCTCGGTCGCCCCGGCGGCCTCGCCGAGCGTGCAGCCGCCCGCCCCGGAGCCCAGCGTCGCGGCGATCGCGGCCGCGCCGGGCGACAAGGTCACCGTGAAGCTGGTCGCCGAGAAGGACACCAGCTGGGTCTCGGCGCTGGACGGCAACGGCAAGTCGCTCTTCCAGAACAACATCGAGGAAGGCCAGGACCAGACCTTCACCGACCCCAAGCAGATCAAGTTGGTGATCGGCAACGCCGGTGCCGTGCACGTGTACGTCAACGGCAAGGACCTCGGTCCGGCGGGCAAGAACGGCCAGGTGGTGCATGTCACGTACACCCCCGGCGACCCGCAGGCGGGCTGACCACGGGCGGGCTGCGGCCCGCCGAGGGGCCGGTGGAGATCCGGTAATCCGGGGCGCGCGGCCTCCGGGGCGAACGGCCCCGGCGGCCGCGCGTTAATCTTGGCCCTATGCCTGAACGCCGTACTGTCGCCCTTGTCACGCTCGGATGCGCCCGCAACGAGGTGGACTCCGAGGAACTCGCCGGGCGACTGGAGGCCGACGGCTGGTCGCTGGTGGACGACGCCGCCGAAGCCGACGTCGCCGTCGTCAACACCTGTGGCTTCGTCGAGGCCGCCAAGAAGGACTCGGTCGACGCCCTGCTGGAGGCCAACGACCTCAAGGGCCACGGCCGCACCCAGGCCGTCGTCGCGGTCGGCTGCATGGCCGAGCGGTACGGCAAGGAGCTGGCCGACGCGCTGCCCGAGGCCGACGGCGTGCTCGGCTTCGACGACTACGCCGACATCTCCGACCGGCTGCAGACCATCCTGTCCGGCGGCCACCACGCCCCGCACATCCCGCGCGACCGCCGCAAGCTGCTGCCGCTGAGCCCGGTCGAGCGCCAGGCCGCGGCCGCCGAGGTCGCGCTGCCCGGCCACGGCGCCGCCGAGCCCGAGGCCGCGCCGATCGCCGACCTGCCGGACGGCGTCGCCCCCGCCTCCGGCCCGCGCACCCTGCGCAAGCGGCTGGACGACAGCCCGGTGGCCTCGGTCAAGCTCGCCTCCGGCTGCGACCGCCGGTGCTCCTTCTGCGCCATCCCGGCCTTCCGCGGCTCGTTCATCTCGCGCCGCCCCTCCGACGTGCTGCAGGAGGCCCAGTGGCTGGCCGCGCAGGGCGTCCGCGAGGTGGTGCTGGTCAGCGAGAACAACACCTCCTACGGCAAGGACCTCGGCGACATCCGGCTGCTGGAGACGCTGCTCGGCGAGATCTCCGCGATCGAGGGCGTCGAGCGGGTCCGGGTCTCCTACCTGCAGCCCGCCGAGATGCGGCCCGGGCTGATCGACGCGATGACCGGCACCGCCGACGTGGTGCCCTACTTCGACCTGTCCTTCCAGCACTCGGCGCCCGCCGTGCTGCGCCGGATGCGCCGCTTCGGCTCCACCGACCAGTTCCTGGAGCTGCTCGGGACCATCCGCGGCAAGGCCCCGCAGGCCGGCGCCCGCTCCAACTTCATCGTCGGCTTCCCGGGTGAGACCGAGGAGGACTTCGCCGAGCTGGAGCGCTTCGTCACGCACGCCGGCCTGGACGCGATCGGCGTGTTCGGCTACTCCGACGAGGACGGCACCGAGGCCGCGACCTACGACGGCAAGCTGCCCGAGGACGTGGTGGCGGACCGGCTGAACCGGCTGAGCCGGCTCGCCGAGGAGATGACCGCCCAGCGGGCCGAGCAGCGGATCGGCACCGAGGTCGAGGTGCTGATCGAGTCGGTGGACGGTGACCTGGTCGAGGGCCGCGCCGCCCACCAGGCGCCGGAGACGGACGGCCTCACCACGCTCACCGGCGTCGAGGACCCGCAGGTCGGCCAGTTCCACCGGGCCCGGGTGGTCGCCAGCGAGGGTGTCGACCTGATCGCCGAGGCGCTCGAGCAGGTGCGGGTCCGCCGGGTCCCGGGAGCCGGGGAATGACCAAGGGGCCCGGCGCCCCGGCCGCGGCCCACCCGGGCAGACCGGCGGCCGCGGTGCCGCCGGCGCCGGGGATCTGGAACATCGCCAACATGCTCACGATGCTCCGGCTGCTGCTGGTGCCGGTCTTCGTGGCGCTGCTCTTCGCCGACGGCGGGCACGACCCCAAGTGGCGCTCGGTGGCCTGGGCCTCGTTCGCGATCGCGATGATCACCGACCTGTTCGACGGCGAGCTGGCCCGGCGCAAGGGCCTCGTCACCGACTTCGGCAAGATCGCCGACCCGATCGCGGACAAGGCGATCATGGGCTCGGCGCTGATCGGCCTGTCGGTGCTGGGGGACCTCCCGTGGTGGGTCACCGCGGTGATCCTCGCCCGTGAGCTCGGCATCACCCTGATGCGGTTCTGGGTGATCCGGTACGGCGTCATCCCGGCCAGCCGGGGCGGCAAGCTCAAGACGCTCACCCAGGGCATCGCGGTCGGCATGTACGTGCTGGTCCTCACCGGCTGGCTGGCCAGTGCGCGGGCCGTGCTGATGGGGCTGGCGGTGCTGCTGACGGTCGGCACCGCGGTGGACTACGTCGCGCAGGCGCTGCGCCTGCGCCGCGAGGGGCTGGCCGCGGAGCGCGCCGGCCGGTGACGGGGACGACCGGGTGGAGGCGGCAGCGGTGACGACGGTGACGGCGGCGGGGGACTACGAGCTGGCCGTGCGGGCGCACGCCGTGCTGCGCGGGGAGGGCAGCACGGTGGCGGTCGCGGAGTCGCTCACCGGCGGACTGCTGGCGGCGGTGCTGGTGGACGTTCCCGGGGCCTCCGCGACCTTCCGCGGCTCGGTCACCGCGTACGCGACCGAGCTGAAGGCCTCGGTGCTCGGGGTGGACGAGGGGCTGCTGGCCGTCCACGGCCCGGTCCACCCGGTGGTCGCGCGGCAGATGGCCGAGGGTGTGCGCCGGCTGCTGGGCGCCACCTACGGCGTCGCGACGACCGGGGTGGCCGGGCCCGAGCCCCAGGACGGACAGCCGGTGGGCACCGTACACCTCGCGGTCGCCGGTCCGGGGGGAAGTCTGGTCAGTTCGCCCCGGCTGTCGGGGGAGCGTGCCACAATCCGTCACGGGGCGGTGACCGCCGCTCTGGAGCTGCTCGTCGGGCGGCTCCCGTCCGGTGCGTCCACGCACTGACGCTTCACCCGCCCACCGCAGTGGCGTCCGGGGGCGTCGCCGGTGCTCCGCCCGACAGGATCTCCACAGAACCGAGATCTGCCGAACTGGCGTACGGGCAATGTGCAGCTGGAGGATCGTGTTACATCGAAGGGCCTGGTTGGGCAGAAACCAGGTGGCGAACGAGTGGCTCGGCGGTGGCCGGGGGCCGCACGGAGGGCACCGCGAGGTGCCTGCCGACCCGGATGCGACACCGAAACAGGGGAGGGGGCAGCCTTGCAGCCCAGAGTGAACACGACCATGGTCCCCGCACGCGAAGCGGGCAAGGCGGTACGGTGGGGGCGTGACATCTCGATCCGCAGTCCGAGGAGGGAGGCACCGATGATCCTGCTCCGTCGCCTACTGGGCGATGTACTGCGTCGGCAGCGCCAGCGCCAGGGCCGCACACTCCGCGAGGTGTCGGCGGCCGCCAGGGTTTCGCTCGGTTACCTCTCCGAGGTCGAGCGGGGTCAGAAGGAGGCCTCTTCGGAGCTGCTCTCCGCGATCTGCGACGCACTCGACGTCCGCATGTCCGAGGTCATGCGCGAGGTCAGCGACGAACTCTCGCTCGCCGAACTTGCGGCGATGGCCACCCTCTCCGAAGGTGAACTGCTGAGGCCGGTGCTCGAACCGGTTCCGCTGCCCGCTCCCGGCACCGACCGGGCGAACCTCTCGCCCAAGGCTGCCGCGATGGACGTGGTCGCCGCCTGATCCGGCCTCGACGCCCGGGCGCCTGGTGCCCGGGGCGAGCGAAGGAGGGCGGTCGTGCGGAGAGCTGCGACGGCGTACGCCGAAGCCCGAATACGGCTGGGGCGCCTGGTGCCCCGGCCGTTTCGCGTGGGTGTGCCGGTGCTCGCGGCCGGGCTTGCCTGGTGGCTGCCGGTGTTCCGCGGGCAGCTGGCCGACGGGGCCCTGCTGGGGCTGCTGGCGGCCGGCGGCTGGGGGCTCGGCCTGATCCCGGTCCACGCGGACCGGTGGTCCACCGGTCCGCCGCGGCGTCGGGCGGTCGAGCCGGCGGCCCGGACGGAGGCGGAGCCTCCAATCGGGTGACGGTGCCCCGGGGCGGACGCCGGAAGGGCTCCGGTCCGGAGGACGGTGGTCGTCCGGAGGACGGTGTCGCTCCGGCGGACGGTGTCCCGGACAACGGTGTTCCGGAGAGCGGTGCTGCTCTCCGGAGGAGAGTGTTGCGAAGGCCGCGAGGCGGGTCGTCCCCGCCACGCGGCCTTCGCCGTGCCCGGGGCCGGGCAGTGCTTCAGAGCCGGGCAGTGCTTCAGGGCCGGAGCCGCAGACCGCGCGGGGTGGCGTGGAAGCCGGCCTCCTCCAGGGCGGCGCCCAGCGCCGAACCGAGGGCGGGCTCGCCGTTGGCCCGCTCGACGGTGACGCTGCCGAGCGCGCCCGTACGGACGGCCGAGGCGAGGGCCGAGGCGGCCAGCGCCCGGGTGGCCCCGGGCGTCGACCTCGGCCAGCACCCGCGCCGGGTCATGGCGGGCGATGTGGGTTCGGTCGTTGGCGTGCGGAATGTAGGCGACGGTCCCGGCGTTGT
>NZ_JBEYVJ010000140.1:0-18488 GCF_040643935.1 Kitasatospora sp. NPDC047058
GCCTCGGCGGCGTCGGCCAGCGCCAGGGCCTGACGGTCCGTCAGCAGTCCGCCGGGCAGCCGGACCCGGGCCAGGGCGCCGTCGTCGGCGGTGTGCAGACGAAGGGCCCCCGGACAGGCGTCCGCACGGCCCCGGTCGGGCCCGGCGGCGCCCGGCGTGGTGACGTCGGGTGTCGGTGGCATGGCGGCGAGCATACAGATGATCCGATCGGTTTCCCCCGTACTCCGGGTCACACTCCCGGACCGGGAGGAGGCTCCCCGACCGGGGCACTCCCCCAGCTCAGCCGTACCCCGTACGATGCTGCCGGGCGTCCCTCGCGGGCCGTCCGCACGCCAGCGACGGCGCAGGGGAGGAAACCGGTGCAAGCCCGGTGCGGTCCCGCCACTGTGACCGCGGTTCACCGGAGCTCCGGGACGCCGCGGGAGCCAGGAACTCCTGCCGTCCTCCACCGGCCCGGGGCGCGGACCCCGAGGAAGGCTTGAAGCCATGCGCCGCCGCATGCCCGCGACCCCGCCGTCGCACGCGCCCGTGCCCGCTGTGGCCCGGCCGCACGCCTCCGGGCGCTCGGACCCGCCGTCGATGCTCTCCCCCGGCCGGGTGGCCGGGCGGTGCCCCCACGCTCCGGCGCTCCTTCCTTCGTCACCCGCTTGTCACTCATCACGTCCAACGCCGGCGCGCCCTTCGGCTCGGGGCGGTTCCGAGGCCGGGAGGGCCTACGCATGATTCTGCTGCTGTCGACGTCCGACACCGACCTGCTCAGCGCCCGTGCCTCCGAGGGCCCGGTGCGCTACCGGCTCGGCAACCCCGCCCGGCTCACCGCCGAGGAGCTGCCCGAACTGCTGGAGGGCACCGACCTCGTGGTCGTCCGCCTGCTCGGCGGCCGCCGGGCCTGGCAGGAGGGCCTGGACGCGCTGCTGGCCGGCCCCCGCCCGGTGGTCGTGCTGACCGGCGAGCAGGCGCCCGACGCCCAGCTGATGGAGCTGTCCACCGTCCCGGCCGGCATCGCCGCCGAGGCGCACGCCTACCTCGCCCACGGCGGCGCGGCCAACCTGGCCGAGCTGGGCTCCTTCCTCTCCGACACGGTGCTGCTCACCGGCCACGGCTTCGCCCCGCCCGCCTCCGCCCCCGCCTGGGGCCCGCTGGAGCGCACCGCGCGGGTCACCGACGGCCCGACCATCGCGGTGCTCTACTACCGCGCCCACCACATGAGCGGGAACACCGCCTTCGTGGAGACCCTCTGCCGGGCCGTCGAGGACCAGGGCGCGCAGGCGAAGGCGTACTACTGCGCCTCGCTGCGCGGCGCCGAGCCGGAGCTGCTGGCCGAGCTCGGCGCGGCCGACGCGATCGTCACCACCGTGCTCGCCGCCGGCGGCACCCGCCCGGCCGACGCGCAGGCCGGCGGCGACGAGGAGGCCTGGGACGCGGGCGCGCTCGCCGCCCTCGACCGCCCGATCCTCCAGGCGCTCTGCCTGACCTGGTCGCGCGCCCAGTGGGAGGCCAGCGACGACGGCCTCTCCCCCCTCGACACCGCCACCCAGATCGCGGTGCCCGAGTTCGACGGCCGGCTGATCTCCGTCCCGTTCTCCTTCAAGGAGCTGGACGAGGACGGCCTCACCGTCTACGCCGCCGACCCCGAGCGCGCCGCCCGGGTCGCCGGCACCGCCGTCAAGCACGCCCGGCTGCGGCACGTCCCGGCCGCCGAGCGCCGCCTGGCGCTCGTCCTCTCCGCGTACCCGACCAAGCACGCCCGGGTCGGCAACGCCGTCGGCCTGGACACCCCGGCCAGTGCGGTGCGCCTGCTGCACCGCCTGCGCGAGGAGGGCATGGACCTGGGCGACCGGCTGCCCGGACTCGACGTCGCCGAGGACGAGGACGGCCACGAGGGCGACGCCCTCATCCACGCCCTGATCGCGGCCGGCGGCTACGACCAGGACTGGCTCACCGAGGACCAGCTGTCCCGCAACCCCGTCCGCATCCCGGCCGCCGACTACCGCCGCTGGTACGCCACGCTGCCCGCCGCACTGCGCGAGCAGGTCGAGGACCACTGGGGCCCGGCCCCCGGCGAGCTGTACGTCGACCGCTCGCAGAACCCGGACGGCGACATCGTGCTGGCCGGGATCCGGTCCGGGAACCTGCTCGTCCTGATCCAGCCGCCGCGCGGCTTCGGCGAGAACCCGGTCGCGATCTACCACGACCCCGACCTCCCGCCGAGCCACCACTACCTCGCCGCCTACCGCTGGATCGCGGCCGCCGAGGCGGACGGCGGCTTCGGCGCCGACGCGGTGATCCACCTCGGCAAGCACGGCAACCTGGAGTGGCTGCCCGGCAAGACCGCCGCGCTCTCCGCCGAGTGCGGCCCGGACGCCGTCCTCGGCGACCTGCCGCTGATCTACCCGTTCCTGGTCAACGACCCGGGCGAGGGCACCCAGGCCAAGCGCCGCGCCCACGCCACCCTGGTCGACCACCTCGTCCCGCCGATGGCCCGCGCCGACTCCTACGGCGACATCGCACGGCTGGAGCAGCTCCTCGACGAGCACTCCAACATCGCCGCGATGGACCCGGCCAAGCTGCCGGCCATCCGCGCCCAGATCTGGACCCTGATCCAGGCCGCCAAGCTCGACCACGACCTCGGCCTCGACGAGCGCCCCGAGGACGACGGCTTCGACGACTTCCTGCTGCACGTCGACGGCTGGCTCTGCGAGGTCAAGGACGCCCAGATCCGCGACGGCCTGCACGTGCTCGGCCAGGCGCCGGCGGGCACCGACCGGGTCAACATCGTGCTCGCCATCCTGCGCGCCCGCCAGATCTGGGGCGGCGTCAGCGCCCTGCCCGGACTGCGCGAGGCGCTCGGCCTCGACGAGGCCGCCCTGACGCTGGGCGCCACCGACGCCGCCGAGGCGCAGGCCCGCGCCCTGGTCGAGGCGATGGAGGCCGAGGACTGGGCGCCCGACGCGGTCGAGAAGGTCGCCGCCGGGCTGCCGGCCGCCGTCGCCGAGGTGCTCGCCTTCGCCGCCACCCAGGTCGTCCCGCGCCTCGCCGCCACCACCGACGAGCTGGACGCCGTGCTGCACGCGCTGCAGGGCGGATTCGTCCCGGCCGGCCCCTCCGGCTCGCCGCTGCGCGGCCTGGTCAACGTGCTGCCGACCGGCCGCAACTTCTACTCCGTCGACCCGAAGGCCGTGCCCAGCAAGCTCGCCTGGGAGACCGGCCAGGCACTCGCCGCCTCGCTGCTGGAGCGCTACACCGCCGACAACGACGGCGCCTTCCCGCCCTCGGTCGGGCTCTCGCTCTGGGGCACCAGCGCGATGCGCACCGCCGGCGACGACATCGCCGAGGCCTTCGCCCTGCTGGGCGTCCGGCCGGTCTGGGACGACGCCTCGCGCCGGGTCACCGGCCTGGAGGCGATCCCGGTCGCGGAGCTCGGCCGCCCGCGCATCGACGTCACGCTGCGCATCTCCGGCTTCTTCCGGGACGCCTTCCCGCACGTGGTCGCCCTGCTGGACGACGCGGTGCGCCTGGCCGCCGCCCAGGAGGAGCCGGACGAGCAGAACTTCGTCCGCGCCCACGTCCAGGCCGACCTGGCCGTCCACGGCGACGAGCGCAAGGCCACCGTCCGCGTCTTCGGCTCCCGCCCGGGCACGTACGGCGCCGGTCTGCTCCAGCTGATCGACAGCCGCGACTGGCGCACCGACGCCGACCTGGCCGAGGTGTACACGGTCTGGGGCGGCTACGCGTACGGGCGCGGGCTGGACGGGCGGCCGGCCCGCGAGGAGATGGAGACCGCGTACAAGCGGATCACCGTCGCCGCGAAGAACACCGACACCCGCGAGCACGACATCGCCGACTCGGACGACTACTTCCAGTACCACGGCGGCATGGTCGCCACCGTGCGCGCCCTCACCGGCAAGGCCCCGACCGCCTACATCGGCGACTCGACCCGCCCGGAGACGGTCCGCACCCGGACGCTGACCGAGGAGGCGGCCCGGGTCTTCCGCGCCCGCGTGGTCAACCCGCGCTGGATCGAGGCGATGCGCCGCCACGGCTACAAGGGCGCCTTCGAGATGGCCGCCACCGTGGACTACCTGTTCGGCTACGACGCCACGACCGGTGTGGTCGCCGACTGGATGTACGAGAAGCTCACCCAGGAGTACGTCCTCGACCCGGTCAACCGCGAGTTCCTGGCCGGCGCCAACCCGTGGGCGCTGCACGGGATCAGCGAGCGGCTGCTGGAGGCGGCGAGCCGCGGCCTCTGGGAGCAGCCGGACCCGGAGCTGATCGAGCAGCTCCAGGCCGCCTTCCTGGAGACCGAGGGCGACCTGGAGGGCGGCGAGGGCTGAGGCCCGCCCGCTCCCCGACGGTGTTCCCGTCACCCGTTCGGGTGACGGGAATACTGGTGGCGTGCCTCGGCCAAGCGGACAATACGGGGCATGTCACGCCGCCCAGTCCTCAGCCCGCCCGCCCTCGGCGCGTCCGACGCCCGGGACCGGGACGCCCGTGCCCACCGGTACCGGCCGCGGGTGGCCGCGCTCGCCGCCGGGGCGCTGCCGGTCCTCGCCTTCCCGTCGGCCGGGCTGGCGGAACTGGCCTGGGTCGGCCTCGTCCCTGGACTGCTGCTGATGCAGCGGGCGCCCGGGGCGCGCGAGGCGGCGGTGCGCGGGTGGTGGTTCGGCGCGGGGTTCATCCTCACCGCGATGTACTGGCTGATCCCCTCCATCGGGCCCGGCCTGCCCCTGCTCGCGATCGTGTTCGGCGCGCTGCAGGCCGGCCTCGGGCTCACCGTGTGGCTCCTGCTGCACCCGCCGCTGACCGCCCGCCGGGCGCTGCTCGCCCTGGCCGTCGTCCCGGCAGTCTGGCTGACCACCGAGTACGCGCGCTCCTGGCACGCCCTCGGCGGGCCCTGGGCACTGCTCGGCGCCACCCAGTGGAAGCACCCGACCGTCCTCGCGCTGGCCTCGGCCGGCGGGATCTGGCTGGTCAGCGCCGCCGTCGTGGCCGTCAACACCGGGGTGCTGATCCTGCTGACCGCCACCGAAGCGCGACCGCGGGCCGTCGCGGCGCTGGCCACCGTGCTGGTGCTGGCGGCCGGGCCGCTGCTGTTCGCGCTGCGCGCCGCGCCCGCCCCCGCCGGCGCCGTCACGGTCGCGCTGATCCAGCCCGGCATCGTCGAGGACCCGCAGGCCCGGTTCGACGCCAGTGCCGCCGCCACCGCCGGGCTCGGCGCGCGGCCGGTCGACCTCGTCGTCTGGGGCGAGTCCAGCAGCACCGCCGACCTCGACCGCGACCCGGCCGCCCTGGCCACGCTGCGCCGGCTCGCCGCCGACACCGGCGCCGGGATCCTGGCCGGCGAGGACGCGCGCAAGGCGGACGGGCGGATCTCCAAGGACGCGGTACTGGTCTCCCCGGACGGGATCACCGACCGCTACCGCAAGATCCGGCTGGTGCCCTTCGGCGAGTACATCCCGCTGCGCCCGCTGCTCGGCTGGGTCGCGGGCGTCAGCCGGGCGGCCGGCGAGAACCGGGCGCCGGGGACGGCCTTCCACGTCCTCCCCGCCACCGACCGGACGGGCGCGCCGCTGCCGGTAGGGGCGCTGATCTGCTTCGAGTCGGCCTTCCCCGACATGTCCCGCGCCGCCGCCCGGGACGGCGCCCGGATGCTGGTCTACCAGTCCTCGACCTCGACCTTCCAGCGCACCTGGGCGCCCGAGCAGCACGTCTCGCTGGCCGCGATCCGGGCCGCCGAGACCGGCCGGCCCGCCGTGCAGGCCTCGCTCACCGGCGTCTCGGCCGCCTTCGACGCACAGGGGCGCGAGCTGGCCCGGCTCGGCACCGACCGGACCGGCGCACTCACCGTCCGGCTGCCGCTGACCGCGCCGTCCACGCTGACCTGGTACGACCGGGTCGGCGACGTGGTGCCGGCGGCGGCGCTGCTGGTCACCGCCGCGGCGGCGGTGACCGGCGGGGCGGCCCGGCTCCGCCGCCGGACGGCGGGGGCGGAGGCCGGGGCGGAGGAGGGTCAGCCCTCGGGCCCGGCCGCGTAGATGCCGAAGGCCGCGCCCATCGGGTCGCGCAGGACGCCGATCCGCCGGCCGTTCGCCATCGAGAACGGTGCCATCAGCACGTCCCCGCCGAGGTTCCCGGCCCGGAACGTCGACACGTCGGCGTCCGCGACCGCGAAGTACGGCAGCCAGTGCGGCGGCACCTGCGGCGGGAACCGGTCGTCCATGGTGAGCATGCCGCCGAAGTCCTCACCGGACAGGCCCCACTGGGTGTACTGCTCGGACGGGTTGACCGACCAGCCGAACACCGCCGGGTAGAAGGCCCTCGCGCCCTCCGGGTCGCGGGTCAGCAGCTCCACCCAGCCGAGCGCACCGGGCACGTTGAGCACCTCGGCGCCGGTCAGCCGGCCCGCCTGCCAGAGCCCGAACACCGCGCCGGCCTGGTCCGCCGCGATCACGAACCGCCCGAAGTCCAGCGCGTCCATCGGCGCGACGACGATGCTCCCGCCCGCCTCGGTGATCCGGGCGGCGGAGGCGTCCGCGTCGGTGACCGCGAAGGAGACGCTCCAGGCCGTCGGCTGGCTCTCCCCGTACAGCGGGGTGATCGAGGCGGCGATCGCACCGCCCAGCTTCATGAAGGTGTAGCCGCCGGCCTCGGGCCGTTCGTCGGCCTCGGGCTCCCAGCCGAACAGTTCGCCGTAGAACCGCCTGGCCGCCTCCGGGTCGGAACTGCCGTGCTCGACCCAGCAGGGCCCGCCGGTGGTCACCGTGTTCAGCTTCATCTCGCCGTGCTCCCTGTTTCCTGCTCGGTACTTCGTGGTTCCTGCACCTTGGTGGGCGGGTGGGTGGGGTGCGGATGGGTGGGCGGCCCGGTGCCCGTTCAGCCGATCTCGAGGACGAGCTTTCCGCGCGCGTGGCCGGACTCGACCAGGGCCAGCGCCTCGGCGGCGTGGGCCAGCGGGAAGCGGCCGGTGACGTGCACGTCCAGCTCGCCGGCGGCGACCAGGTCGGCCAGCGCGGCGAGCGTCGCCGGGGTGGTGGACCGGGTGATGTAGCGCCCGCCGAGCTCCGCCGCGGTCGCCGGGTCCGCGGTGGAGACCAGCTTCGACCGGTCGGCCAGCGTCCCGGCGGCGGCGCGCAGATCGTCCCCGCCGACCAGGTCGAGGATGCCGTCCACCCCGTCCGGCGCGACCGCCCTGATCCGCTCGGCCACGCCCTCGCCGTAGAGCACCTGCACCGCGCCGAGCGACTCCACGTACCCGCGGTTGGCGTCGCTCGCCGTGCCGACCACCCGGATGCCCCGGCTCCGCGCGATCTGCGCGGCCGCGCTGCCCACACCGCCGGCCACGCCGAGGATCAGCAGCGTCTGCCCGGAGCCGACGCCGACGTCCCGGACGCCGTCGTCGGCGGTCGCGGCCGCCACCGGCAGCGTCGCCGCCTCCGCGAACCCGAGACCGTTCGGCTTGACCGCGCTGGCGCTGGCCACGAGCAGGGTCTGCTCGGCGAAGGCGCCCGTCGCCGTGACGCCGAACACCTCGTCCCCCGGTGTGAAGCCCGTGACCTCGGGCCCGATCCGCTCGACCACCCCCGCGGCCTCCTGGCCCATCACCGCCGGCAGCTCTCGCTCCTGCCCGAGCCACCCGCGGCGGATCTTCCAGTCCACCGGGTTCACCCCGGCCGCCCGCACCACGATCGCCAGCCGGCCGGGCCCCGGCGCCAGCACGGGGCGGTCCAGGAACTCCTGATTCTCCGGCCCGCCGTACCCGACGAACCCGAACGCCTTGGCCATCCTCGATCCACTCCTTCGCTGGGCGTCCCGCTCCCGCCCCAGCATGCGGGCCACCGTTGGCCACGGCCCGCCGGTGGCGCCGAACGGGCGGGGGGAGAAGGAGCAGGCGGGCGGCGAGCGGACGACGGCTGACAGATGACAGATAACAGATAATGAAATCTGTTATCTGTCATCCGTCAGCTGTCAGCCACCGGGCGGCCCCTCCCCCCGCGTTGGCGCGGACCCGAGGGGAAGGACCCGCGCCACCCGCCCCGGGCGTCGGTCACCCCCGGCTGTGGTCTCCCGTCCGGCCGTCGATGAGCTCGCGGATGATGTCCATGTGTCCGGCGTGGCGGGCGGTTTCGGTGGCCATGTGGATCAGGACCCAGCGCAGCGATACCTCGTCCCCGAACCAGGCCCGGCCGGTGTCGTCCAGCTCCAGCTCCTCGATGACCTGGTCGGCGGCGGCGCGGGCACGGTCGTAGAAGGTGAGGATGCCGGCGGTCGACTCGTCCGGCCGTATCGTGAGGTCGGACTCCTCGTCCTCGTCGAGGTCGAACGGCAGCGGACCGGTCTCGCGGCCGAACGTCTGGCAGAACCAACCGAGTTCGGCGCCGCCGAGGTGCTTCACCAGCCCCAGCAGCGTCGTCCCCGAGGCCGTCATCGGCCGCCGGAGCTGTTCGTCGTCCAGGCCCTCCAACTTCCACAGCACGGCGTCACGGTGCCGGTCGAGAGCCGCGAACAGGCTCTCCTTCTCCGCCCCTTGGAAGGGCACGCGCTTCATCATGCGCGGACCCTACAGGCCCCCGGGGCGGCGGAACCAACCCGGGGGCCTTCTTGACGAAGCGTCAATCCTCAATCACTCAAGGGCGATTCAGCGCTCCGACCGCTGCACCTGGATCCAGAGCTGCGCCTCGGCCTCGCCCTCGGACGGGAAGCGGGTGCGCAGGATCTCCGGTCCCGGGCGGGTCTCGTACGGGTTGGACGGGAACCACTGGGTGTAGACGTCCCGCCACATCTCCTGGAGGGCCTTCGGGAAGGCCCCGGTGCTGGAGAAGACCGCCCAGGTGCCGGCCGGGACCTCGCGCACGTCCAGGTCGTCCGCGACGACGGTGTCCGCGCCCGCCACCACCGCGTGGTAGTAGTCGAGTTCGACGCCCTCCTCGCGGCTGTCCGAGAAGAACTCGGTGACCGCGACGATGCCGTCCGGCTCCCCGTCCGAGAGGGTCGCGATCCGGTCGACGGTCTCCCGGCCGAGCCCCCGGATGAACTCGGCGATGGCCGGGTTCACCCCCTCGTGGACGAGCGGGACCCGGGCCCGCCGGCCGACGATCCGGAACGCGGGCTTCTCGACGATCCGGTATTCCATACTGCTGCTCCCTTCGATGACGAGTCGGAAGGACATCCGGGGCTGGGACTTCAGCACCGCCCCCGCACGCCGGGCCTCGCCCGGCCCGACGCCGTGCATGGCCCGGAACGCCCGGGCGAACGCCTCTCCCGAGGCGTAGCCGTAGCGGACCGCCACCTCCAGCAACGTCCGTTCACCGGAGAGCACTTCGGCCCCGGCGACGGTCAGCCGACGGCGTCGCACGTACTCCGACAACGGCATCCCGGCCCGCGCCGAGAACATCCGCCGGAAGTGGTACTCCGACGTCAGCGCGGTCCGCGCCAGCCCGGCCACGTCGACCGCCGCGCCGGGACACGCCCCGAGGTCCTCCTCGATGCGCTCCATCGCCCGGTTCAGGTGCTCCAGCACTGCGCCCCGTCCTTCCCTTCACTGATCACCACCGTAGGAAGGACCCACCCTGCCGCACCCGACATCCTGTGCCCGCTCCGGTCGGGTACGGCAGACCGGTGGACCGGTCAGGAGCCGTCGGCCCGCACCGCGTAGACGTACCTGGTCCCGGCGTACTCGCTGAGGTTCCAGATCACCGACTCGCCGTACGCCCAGCCGGTGGTGGCCGCGCTGTGGAAGCTCAGGTCCTCGCTGCCGACGGCCAGCCTGGTCACGGTCGACGGCGTGTCGGATCCCGAAGTGACGGCACGCAGGCTGCCGTTGGCGGAGCCGTTGCTCGCGGAGAGGTAGTGCTTCGACTGCTGCGAGACGACGCCCTGGATCTTGCCCTGCTTGACCGTGACCGCCTCCGAGGCGGTGGTCGAGCCGAGCCGGCGGTTGGTGTAGTCGAGGTTCCAGCGCACCACCTTGGGCGTGGGGACCTTCGTGCCGTTGCCGTTCCAGCCGGTGCCCGAGTAGTCGACCACCGGGTCGGCGAGGTCCACCGCGTACTCGCTGACGGTCAGGCTGTCCGGCGTGCTGGCGCGGTCGAGCCCGAGGCAGGAGAACCGCAGCAGCGTGCCGGTGTTGTCGTACGCGGCGCTCTGCGGCAGCACGTACTTGTAGTCGTAGGCGTAGTGCCTGCCGTCGGCGTCCAGCCCGCAGACGTCGGACTTGCCGGTCGCCACCTCGAAGACCGTGTCGAGGTCGAAGACCCGCAGACCCTTGGTGGTGTCCACCATGTAGAGCAGGTTGCCGTACCAGAGGATGCCGCCCGCGTGCCGCTGCACCGGGGCGTAGGAGTACGCGCCGCTCGCGGTCTTCACCGGCTCGACCAGCAGCACGTGCCGGTACTTGGGCGCCAGGCGGTCGGTGTGGTCGACGAAGGAGACCCGGACGCCCTTGTTGACCGGGAAGTCGGGGGTGCCGTCGCCGTTCGGGTCGGTGTCGAAGTACCAGGACACCAGGACCACCCGCTTGCCGCTCCACACGCCGGAGCCCAGCGCGTCGGCGCTGGTGGTCACGCCCTGCGGCACCCACTCCTCGACCGCCTGGTCGCCCGGGTTCCACGCGAAGCCGTCCTGGAAGGCCCCGACCCCGCCCGGCGCCGCCGTCAGGTGCCGCGCGTCCCGGTTCGCGTCGGCCAGCACGTCGGCCACCGTCGCCCTGGGCAGCGTCCGGGCCAGTCCGGCGGCGAGGTCCGCGTACGCACCGTGCCCGTTGCCCACCCGCTCGGCCAGGGTGAACTGGCCGGGCGTGATCGTCCCGGCCTCGGCCACCGCCGGGGTGAGGGCGGCACCGGCCATCACCGCGAAGGGTGCGGCGGCCATTCCCTTGATGATCGTCCTACGTGACATGGTCATGGAGTCTGAACGTAGGCGCGGCACTGCACATCTGACAAGCCGTGACGCGTCGCCGGGCCGTGCGGCGACCGCGACTCCGGCCGGTCCACGCGCAGCCCGGAACGGCCCGGAGCAGCACAGAGCTCCGGACCGCCGGGTGGCCGACGGGAAGATCCGAGGCCCCCGCGGTGTTGCGACCCTCCACCACCGCAACCGCGCCACCGACCCAGCCGCACCGCCGACCCGACCGCTCCGCACCACAAGCCGCGCCCCCAGCCGCACCACCGACCGCAGCGCCCCCACCCCGCCCCACCACCGCGGCAGACCGGAACGCAGTTGTTCAAATTGGAACTACCTAGTACGGTCGAGAACCGACCACCACACCGGTAACGGAGGCCCCGTCCATGCCGCAGCTGCCGCATCCCGCCACACCGCACCCGGGTGCCGCCACCGTGCGCTCCCGGGTCCGCATCCCGCTGACCTTCCCGGACGGCTACCGCGCCGAGGCCGAGGTCTTCACCTTCCACGGCCTCGCCGACGGCGCCGAGCACCTGGCACTCGCCTTCGGCCCGGTCGCGGTCCCCGGAGACACCGGGGAGGCGGCCGCCGGGGCCGGAGCGGCCGCGGACGCCCGGACGCCGCTGGTGCGGCTGCACTCGGAGTGCCTCACCGGCGACGTGTTCGGCTCGGACCGGTGCGACTGCGGCCCGCAGCTGCGCGAGTCGGTCGAGCGGATCGCCGAGGCGGGCGGCTACCTGCTCTACCTGCGCCAGGAGGGCCGGGGCATAGGCCTCTACAACAAGCTGGACGCCTACGCCCTCCAGGACGCCGGCCTGGACACCTACGACGCCAACACCGCGCTCGGCCTGCCCGAGGACGGGCGCGACTACACCGCCGCCGCCCAGATGCTCACCGCGCTCGGCGCCACCCGCATCGACCTGCTCAGCAACAACCCGGACAAGGCCGCGCAGCTGTCCGCCCTCCGGATCACGGTCGGGCGCCGGGTGCCGACCGGCGTGCACGTGTCCGACAGCAACGTCCGCTACCTGCGCGCCAAGGTCGAACGCACCGGGCACTCGATCGAGCTGTCCCGCCTGGTGGGCTGAGCCGCAGGGCACGGCGGCCAGGCACGCAGCCAGGCACGGCGGGCCGGGCACCGAAAAGCCGGTGGCCCGGCACCGCGGAACGACTCCGCAGTGCCGGGCCACCGGCTCGGGCCGGTCGGGTCAGTGCTGCCAGACCCGCACGTAGTCGACCTGCATGTCGGCCGGGGCCGCGGTCGGGCCGGAGGCGTAGACCGCGTTGTTGAGGATCAGGTACATCGGCGAGGAGGTGATCCCGGTGGTGATCTGACCGACCTTCACGCCGTCGTAGTAGTAGGTCACCGAGCCCGGCGCCCATTCGGCACCGAAGGTGTGCCAGCCGCTGTAGTTGCCCGAGGCACAGCCGCCGGGACCGCCGGACGGCGAGTGGAAGTGGTAGCAGGCCTGGCCGCTCAGGCCCTCCATCACGTCGAGCTCACCGTCGGCCGGCCAGTTCTGGCCGTCGGTCCAGAAGGCGGGCCAGTTGGCGACCTGCGAACCGGAGGCCGGCAGGTAGATCCGGGACTCGAACGCGCCGTAGGTGAACTGGGCCTTGCCGTTGGTGTTGACCAGGCCGGAGGTGTACGCGTAGTTCTTGCCGTTCACCGTGGCCGGCTTCTGCTCGGCCTTCAGGTGCAGGCTGCCACCGCTCTCGCTGATCTGGGACGGGGCGTAGGCGGCGGACTCGGCGCTGTTCACCGGGGGCGTGGTGCAGGTGGCGCAGCCGAACCAGTTGGGGTTCCACTTCGAGCTGTCGAGCGAGGAGCCGTTGAACTCGTCGGCGAAGACCGAGTGCCAGCTGCCGGGGATGCCGAGCGGACCGGCCGTGCCGGACGGCTGGGACGGCGTGGCGGACGGCGAGGCCGTGGCCGACGGCGTCGAGGACGGGCTCGGGGTCGACGACGGGCTCGGGGTCGACGACGGCGTCGAGGACGGGCTCGGCGTCGAGGTGGGCGTCGAGGTGGGGCTCGGCGCCGAGGTGGGCGTCGAGGACGGGCTCGGGGTCGACGACGGCGTGGACGACGGGCTCGGCGTCGTGGAGGGCGTCGGCGCCGGGGTCACGGTCCCGGCCGGACCGGCGGTGAAGCTGCCGATCGGGGCCAGGTTGTGCCAGCGGTTGTTGGTCTCGTAGGCCACGAAGTACGTGTACTTCCCCGCCGGGAAGGTGCGGCTCGACGGGGTGAAGGTGCGCTTCGCCGACGTGAGGGTCGCCGGGACCGCGCCCGGGAAGTCGTAGTTGGCACCGTCGGCCGAGCGGACCGCGATGGTCAGCGCCTGCACCGCGGTCTGCTTGGTGGCGTGCAGCTTGGCGGTGGCGGTGACCGGGGCGCCGGAGCCGGGTGCAGTCGGCGTGATCGAGAGGGAGTCGACCACCACCGGCTCGGCCGGCGCGGCCGGCAGGGCCCAGGCGGTGGCCGCCCCGGTTCCGGTAGCGGCGACCGCGAGGGCGAGGACGGCGAGCCGGCGGGTGCCCGTGAGCGTACCGCGGCGGGATTTCGAGTGCTTGGCCATGCGTGGAGGACCTTTCGTTCCCCCCGGCTGTGGACGCGCAGCAGCCTGGACGAGGGAACGGTCCGCACGCAAGCCCGATGCCGCGGCCGGAGCCGCGGCATCGATCGTGTACCTTCCTAAAACTCCTGGTGGGGCGGGCCTTCGGGGGGTCGGCGCGGCCCCGCTGTGAGATGGGGCACAGGTGCCGGTCCGACAGCAGGGAAGAGACGCCGGACACATCGGACACACCGGACGGATCGGACGCCCCGGCAGGGCCGTCGGGCCGGGGGCCGCCGGGGCCGGACGGGCCTGCCCGGCCGGCCGCGGACCCGGCGGCTCACCGGTGCACCTCCGTGGCGACCGCCCGGCTGATCTGCCGGGCCGCGAAGCCCGTCCCGCACACGAAGCGCATCATCGGCCCGAAGGTGTCGGCGGCGGAGAGGCCGGTGAAGTAGAGCCCGGGCACCGAGGACTCGAAGCCGTGGGACAGCCGGGGAGCGCCCCCGTTCCGCCGGGCCACGGCGCCGCGCAGTCCCGGGTCCAGCAGCTCCAGCCGCTCGACGTCGACCCGGTACCCGGTGGCGGCCAGCACCTGGTCGACCTCCAGGGTGCCGGTGGAGCCCTGCAGCCGGAGCCGGACCCGGCCGTCGACCTCCTCTCCCGACACCACCCGGTGGCCGGTGAGCACGGGGAACCGGCCGGCCACCCGGTCCCGCAGCCACCACGCCCCGGACGGCCCGAGCACGGTCCGCACCAGCTCCGCCCGGGTGCGGTCCGGCAGGTACCGGAAGGCGGCCGGGGCCCGGGTGAACGCGACGAAGGACCAGCCGGGGCCGAGCGTCGAGGCCGGGTGGGCGATCCGCTCCGGCCACGGCCGGTCGCCCGGCCGGTCGGTCGAGGGCGGCTCGCCGAAGTGCAGCCGGTCCGTCCGCGCGACCAGCACCGGTTCGGCGCCCGCCTCGGCCATCAGCGTGGCGCTCTCCAGCGCCGACTGCCCGGCGCCGATCACCGCCACCCGCTGGCCGGCGAACTTCGCGAGGTCGGCGTGGTCCGAGGTGTGCGAGGCGAGGCCCGCCGCGACCAGCGGCCGGAGGACGGCCGGGATCCGGGCGTACGGCGGGAAGCCGTTGGCCAGCACCACCGTCCGGGCCGCGAACTCCTCGCCGGTGTCCAGGGAGAGCCGGAAGCCGGGCGGCGCCCCCGCGATCCGGACCACGGCCGCGCGCTCCACCCCGGGCACGCACCGCTGCTGGAACCACTCGCCGTAGCGGACGAACTCGTCCAGCGGCACCGCGTACCGGTCCCCCACCCGGACCATGCGGCGGGCGGCCCGGAAGTCGTTCAGCCCGAAGCGGCCCTCGGGATCCGCGATGGAGGAGGCCCGGGGCGTGGACTTCAGGAACATCCCGACCGGCATGCGTGCCCGCCAGCTCCCCATCGGCACACCCATCACGCGGACGGCAACGCCCTGCGCCCGGAGGTGGGCCGCCACGGACAGCCCGTACGGCCCGGCGCCGACGATCGCGACGGGCACTTCAGTGATCGAGTTCATGTCGAACCTCCCGGGGCAAGGCCCTTGGCCATCCGGTGTCCGGCGTAGCCGGCCACCCTCTGCGTCGCCTGGCCGCCGAAACGGACCGCCATGACCGCGGCGGGTGCCGGGTCGTCACGGCAGAGCCAGGCGCGTTCGGTGGTGCGCCGCGGCTTCAGGTCGGGCAACGGTCGCCGGTCCCGCCAGAACGTGGCGGCGGCGGAGAGCACGTCCAGCTGGCCCACGCCGAAGAAGCGGGGCAGCTGCGGACCGTGCGGCACCGGACGGCCGGTCAGGGACAGGTGCAGGGCGCGGACCACGTCCACGCCTTCCGCGGTCTCGAACAGCCGGAACTGGGCGCCGGTGCGGGGATTGAAGTCGAGCAGCTTGTACTTGCCGTCGCGCAGGTCCAGGCGCCAGTCCAGGTCGGCGATGCCGCTGTAGCGCAGCGCGCGGCACAGTCGGACGGCGAGTTCGGCCAGCTCGGGGTTGGGCAGCGAGACCGCCCGGGTGGTGAACCCGCCCGTGGGCGGGTACGAGCGCAGCTTGTGCCCGGTGAACACGGCCAGCGGTTCGCCGCCGGGTCCGCAGCACAGGTGGGTGATCCAGTCCTCGGAGCGCTCCTGCACCAGGTACTCCTGGGCCAGGACCGACAGCCGTCCGTTCGGCGGGCAGGCGGCCAGCAGTTCCTGTTCGTCGTGCACGATCGTGGAGTGCGTGACGACCGGGCGGCTGAGCCGGGTGAACGGCTCGAGGTTCTTCAGCACCATCGGGTAGCCGCAGGTGCGGGCGGCGGCGAGCAGCTCGTCGTGGTCGCGCGGGGCGGCGGTGACGGGTGCCGGGATGCCGTGCTCCCGGCAGATAGCGTGCAGGGCGCCCTTGTTGGCCAGTCTCCGGGGGAGCCCGGCGGGCACCGGCGGCAGCGCGAAGTGCGGGGCCAGCTCGTCGGCGTGCTCGGCCAGCAGGACGGCGGCCTCGTCGTCGGTGGGCAGGGCGATGCAGCGGCGGCCGATCGCCCGGCCGACGTCCCGGACGACCGAGAGCAGTTCCTCCGGGCTCTCGCGTCCGGTGGTGGGCCGGACGAAGGCACGCGTCAGGTAGCGGGAGACCGCCGTCGGCGTGAGCCGGTCCTCGACCATCGCGTAGACCGGTACGCCGGCGCGGCCCAGCGACCGCACGACGCCGACCGGGCCGTGCGCCAGCGGGTACTTCCCCACCTTGACGAGCAGGACCGCGGTCCGCCGGTCCAGATCCGGCCGCCTGGCCGGGTTGGTGTGGTCGGTCCGGTTCATGTCGTCGTTCCTCCTCCGGGTCGTTTCAGTGCTGCCAGACGGCGACCCAGTCGGCCTGCACCTGCGTCTGGTCGACGCCGCGCGGGGGCGACTGCTGGTAGCCCACGGCAAGGTTGAGGATCAGTTCCATCGGGGTGGTCGGGATCGCGGCCGGGTCGGTGACCTGGAAGACCTGGACGCCGTCGACGTACCAGGTGACGGCGTCCGGCTCCCAGTCGAGTCCGAACACGTGGTAGCCGACGGAGAAGTCCGCCGGGCCGTGGGCGTAGTGGGCGTCGATGTTGGTGCCGTCGGGGGCCTCGGCGTGCAGGTTGAGGTCGGCGTACTGGTTGCTGTTGATGAACTCGACGGTGTCCAGCTCCGGCAGCCCGCCCCGGGTGTTGGCGGAGAGCAGCCAGAAGGCGGGGAACATGCCGAGCGGCTGGTCGGTCGTCCTGATCGCGGCGGCGAAGTAGCCGTAGGTGAAGGTGTGCCGCGGGGTGCCGTCCCAGCTGTCGCGGCCGGTGGAGATCATCCCGGAGGTCCAGGGGTAGGTCTTCCCGTCGCTGCCGGTCGTGGGTCGGCGCTGGGCGGTCAGCGTGAGCGCGCCGTTCGCGACCGAGACCTGGCCCGGGAGGTACCACTGGTCCTCGTGGTTGCCGCTATTGGTGCAGCCGCGGACGTTCCAGTCATAGCAGGTGGTCCACTTGGAGCCGTCCAGGGTGGTGCCGTTGAAGTCGTCCCGGAAGGCCTCGTGCCACGGGCCGGTCGCGGGGGGCTGGTCGGCGCCGACCGGCGGCGGCGTGGTGCCGGACGGGCCCGAGGGCGCCGCGGTCGCGGTGTGGAGGGCGGGGTGGAGGGCGGCCGCGCCGACGCCGGCGCCGTTGGCCGCGCCGCAGGCAGCGGCGAGGAGCAGCGCGCAGGCGATCGCCGGCAGCCGCCACCGGAGCGGAGGCCGGGCGGACGGCCCGCGGTCCGGCCGGGGCCGGCGGAGGCGGGGGACGCGGCGGTCGGCCTCACCGGACCCGGACCCGGGTGCGGGCCGGTCGGGCCGGTCGGTCGCCCCGGCCCCGTCGGTCGTCTCGGCCCCGGCCCGGTCGGACGCCTCGGGCGCGGCTGCGGGCCGCACGGCCCGGCCGGACGCGAGGACGGGTGCCGCGGGGAGGCGGCGCGGGAGCAGGGTCAGCAGGGTGGTGAGCCCGGTGAGCGCCAGCACGGCCCGGCCGGGCGTGAAGGAGTGCGTGAAGAACAGCGCCTCCGCGGTGAGCATCGCCAGCGCCAGGCTCAGCACCACGGCCAGCGAGGCGGCGCTCAGCCGGCCGGGCCCGCGGTCGCGCCAGGACGGTCCCGGCCGGGCCCAGGCCACGGCGGCCGCGCCCGGGCCGGCCAGCAGGAAGGCGCCGGCGACGACGGCCCGCAGCGGGTTCCCGGCCGGGAGCAGCAGGGCGACGAGGGCGGTCCAGCCGGACAGCGCCGGGAGCGCGCGCGGCAGGGTCCACGGCCGGACGGTCATGACGTGCCCCGTTCGGCCGAGCCGGCGGCAGCGTCCACTCCGCCGGACGGGACGTGCGCGACCGGGCCGTGCGGGACCGGGACGTACGGGGGCGGGGTGTACCGGTAGACGACGGCGTCCTCGTTGGAGAAGACCAGCCGCAGGTCGGGCGAGGCCGCGGCGGCGGCCGCGAAGCCCTCGGTGGCGGAGACCGGCAGCAGCCCGGTCAGCTCGCACTCGACGAGCTGGGCGCGGGTCAGGATCAGGTAGGTCGGGCCGGCGTAGTTCGGCCGTGCGAGGGCCGTCCGCAGGACGTCGCCGGGATCGGCCGCCAGGCGTTGCAGGTCCCCGCCGGCGGCGTCGCCGAGGACGAGCCGCGAGTGGTCGTCGTAGCGCATTTCGCCGCCCGGCTCGTTGGCGGTCAGCGAGATGACCCGGGAGCCGGCCGGGGTCGCGGCGACGTAGCGGAGTGCGGCGACCTCCTGCGGGGTGAAGTAGTTCATGCTCTCCTTGCCGAAGTAGCCGAAGAGCAGGCCGGCGAGCAGGCCGAGCAGGACGACGGCGGTGGCACCGGTCCGCACCGGGCCGAGGGGCCGGTCGTCCGGCGGCACGGAGGGCGCCATCGACGGTGCCGTGGACGGCGCAAACGGAGTACGGGAAGCGGCCAGGTCTGTCCGATCGGTGGACGGATCGCCCCCCGGATCCGCGCAGTCTTCGATGATCCCGCAGTGGTGCAGCTC